>NZ_JAAAYH010000476.1:0-6655 GCF_018035285.1 Streptomyces sp. MK37H
TTCCCCGCACACACCGCGTGTGACCTCCCCACCTACGCCTTCCAACATCAGCACTACTGGCTGAAGAGCGTCCCCCGGGCCGGTGAGGTGACCGCCATCGGCCTTGCCGGTGCTCAGCATCCTCTGCTGGGCGCGTGGGTGGAACTGCCCGACACGGACGGGGTGTTGTTCACCTCCCAACTGTCGCTGAGCACGCACCCGTGGCTGGCCGACAACACGGTGGCCGGTACGGCCGTCCTCCCCGGATCGGCCTTTGTGGAACTGGCGGTGCGCGCCGGTGACGAGGTCGGCTGCGGCGCCGTCGACGAGCTGCTGATCGAGGCCCCGCTCGTGCTGATGGAGGGCATGGGTGTGCAGCTCCAGGTGGTCGTCGGTGGGGCGGATGACTCCGGCCGACGGCGTCTCACCGTCCACTCCCGCCAGCAGGGCAACGGGTCTCGCAGTACGGACTGGACCCGACATGTCACCGGCATGCTGGCCCAGGCCACCACCGCGCCCGACATCGACCTCGCGATGTGGCCGCCACCGGGAGCCACTCCCATCGATGTGGACCAGGTGTACGACGATCTGGCACGGGCTGGACGTGGCATTGGCCCGGCGTTCCGCGTGCTCCGCTCAGCGTGGACCCGTGGCACCGACGTGTTCGCCGAGGTGGAACTGGCCGATGACCAGCAGGCCGAAGCCGCGCGCTGCACACTGCACCCCGCCTTGCTGGAAGCCGTATGCCACGCCGACACGCGCGCCGAGGCAACGGCACTGCCCGTTGCCTACCGCACGGTGTCCCTGTCCGCGTCCGGTGCGACCGCACTGCGCACACGCATCAGCCCGGACGGTCAGAGCGGCGCGACGCTGCAGCTGGCGGACTCTGCCGGGAGGGCGCTCGGGTCCGTGGGCTCGGTGATGTCGCGGCCGCTCCCGGCCGACGTGTTGGTATCGGCAGACGGGACGGAACCGCAGGACACGCTGTTCGAAGTGGAGTGGTTCCCCCTCCCTGTCTCCCGGGCCACCTCCGACCCGGCGATGGTGACGGTGACGAGTCCGGCCGAGTTGACAACGTTGGCCGACCATGACGACGTACCGCCCTTCGTGCGCGTGGACCTGACGGACACCACGCACGGCCTCCGGGCGCTCACCTCGCAGGCGCTGGAGTGGGTCCAGGCATGGCTGGCCGCACCCGAGATGGATGCGCGGCTGGTCATCGTCACACGCGAGGTCACCGACCCGATCTGCGCGGCGGTATGGGGACTGGTGCGTTCGGCACAGTCCGAGGCCCCGGACCGGCTGGCTCTGGCAGCGATGGACGAGGATGACGCCTCCGGCGCGTTGCTGCCCGCCGCACTGGCCACCGGCGAACCGCAGATCGCCATCACCGCCGGGGCGGCATCCGTACCGAGGCTGGTGCGCGCCACGCCGAGCGAGGAAGAGCCACCGCGAGTGCTGGACCCGACCGGCACGGTTCTCATCACCGGTGGCACCGGTGCACTGGGCCGGCTGTTCGCCCGGCACCTCGCGGCCGAGCACGGCGTACGCAACCTCCTGCTGGTCAGCCGCCGTGGCGGCGCGGCCGAAGACGCGGCGGAGCTGGCTTCCGAACTCGGTGCGCTGGGCGCGTCCGTACGCACCGTGGCCTGCGACATCGCAGACCGGACCGCGGTGGCGGACCTGCTGGCCTCGCTCCCCGCCGCAGCGCCCCTCACGGCGGTCGTCCACGCCGCCGGGGTCCTGGACGACGGCGTGGTCACCGCCATGACACCCGAACGGCTGGACACCGTCCTCCGTCCCAAGGCGGACGCGGCCCTCATCCTGCACGAGCTGACGCGCGACATGGAGCTCGCCGCCTTCGTGGTGTTCTCCTCGGCCGCGGGCGTCTTCGGCAACCCCGGACAGGCCAACTACGCCGCGGCCAACGCCTTCCTGGACGCCTTCGCCCAGCAGCGCAGGGCGGAAGGGCTCCCGGCCATCTCGCTCGCCTGGGGCCACTGGGCGCTCAGCAGCGAGATGACCGCACATCTCACCGCGGCCGATCTGCGGCAGCACACCAGGCGCTTCGGCATGACCGCACTGGCGGAGGAGACCGGTCTGGCGCTGTTCGACGCCGGTCTGCGCAGCGCCACGCCCGCGCTGGTGGCGGCCCGCCTGGACCTCGCGGGACTGCGCGCCGGCGCGGCGGCCACCCCCGTCGTTCCTCTGCTGCACAAGCTGGTGCCACCGGGCCGCCGGGTCGTGAGCCGTACGGCAGCGCCGCGGACCGACCTCGTACGGCGGCTGGAGTCAGTGGGCCCCGCCGAACGGGAGCAGACGCTGCTGGACCTGGTCACGCACCATGCCGCCCAGGTGCTCGGACACTCCTCGCCGGACGGCATCGCCACCGAACGGGCCTTCCGGGAGCTGGGGTTCGACTCGCTGACGTCCGTGGAACTGCGCAACCGGCTCAACGCCGCCACCGGCCTCCGACTGCCCTCGACCCTGCTCTACGACCACCCCAGCCCACGGACCCTCACCCGGCATCTGCACACCGAGCTGCTGGGGGCGCCGACCGCCCCTGCCGCCCCGGCACCCGCGGGCGGGGCTTCGGAGGATGGCATCGCCATCGTGGCGATGAGCTGCCGTTTCCCGGGCGGGGCGAACAGCCCCGAGGACTTCTGGCAGCTGATCAACGAAGGCGGTGACGCCGTCGGCGACTTCCCGGACGACCGTGGCTGGGATCTGTCCGCGCTCTACGACCGCGACCCGGACCACCCCGGCACCTCCTACGTCCGGCACGGCGCCTTCCTGCCCGACGCCGCCGGTTTCGACGCCGAGTTCTTCGGCATCTCACCGCGTGAGGCGCTGGCGATGGATCCGCAGCAGCGGCTGCTGCTGGAAACCTCATGGGAGGTGTTCGAGCGGGCCGGCATCGACCCGACCACGTTGGGCGGCAGTGCCATCGGAGTGTTCACCGGAATGAACACCCAGGACTACGCGATCCGCCTGCGCCATGTTCCGGACGAGGTCGAGGGGCACCGGATCACCGGCGTCTCCGCGGCCGTCCTGTCCGGGCGCGTGGCCTACACCCTGGGCCTGGAGGGACCCGCGGTCACGGTGGACACGGCGTGTTCGTCGTCGTTGGTGGCACTGCATCTGGCCGCGCAGGCGCTGCGGTCGGGGGAGTGCTCGATGGCGCTGGCCGGCGGCGTGACGGTGATGGCCGGGCCCGACGCCTTCGTGGACTTCTCCCGCCAGCGCGGACTGTCGGTCGACGGCCGGTGCAAGCCCTTCGCCGCCTCGGCCGATGGCACGGGGTGGGCCGAAGGTGTGGGTGTGCTGCTCCTGGAGCGGCTGTCGGACGCGGAGCGTAACGGTCACCAGGTGCTGGCGGTGGTGCGGGGCAGTGCGGTGAACCAGGACGGCGCGTCGAACGGTCTGACGGCGCCGAACGGCCCGTCACAGCAGCGCGTCATCCGGCAGGCGCTGGCCGGCGCGGGAGTGTCGGCCGCCGAGGTGGACGTGGTCGAGGCGCATGGCACGGGTACGGCACTGGGCGATCCCATCGAGGCGCAGGCCATCCTCGCCACCTACGGCCAGGACCGTGACCGGCCGCTGTGGCTGGGCTCGGTGAAGTCCAACATCGGCCATGCCCAGGCCGCCGCGGGCGTGGCCGGTGTGATCAAGATGGTCATGGCGATGCGGCACGGTGTCCTGCCACGGACGCTGCACGTCGACGCCCCCACACCGGAGGTGGACTGGTCGGCGGGCTCGGTGGAGTTGCTGACCGAGGGGCGTGCGTGGCCGGAGGTGGGGCGTCCGCGCCGGGCCGGAGTGTCCGCGTTCGGCGTCAGCGGCACCAACGCCCATGTGATTGTGGAGCAGGCACCGGGCATCGCCGTCGAGCCCGCCACGGAGGATCCGGACCCTATCCCCGCCGTACCGTGGGTGATCTCGGCCAGGAGCGCCGAGGCGCTGTACGGCCAGGCTGCCCGCGTCGCGGAATTCGCCCGCAGCCACCCGGAGTTCGACCCGGGCGACATCGCGCACTCGCTGATCACCACACGGGCCACATTCGACCACCGGGCCGTGGTCGTGGGCTCGGGGCGCGCGGAGTTGCTCAGCGGGCTGGATGCCATCACCGGGCCCAGCGATGGCCCCGTGGCGCGAGGTGTGCCGAGCCCCGGCAGGCTCGCGGTGCTGTTCACCGGACAGGGCAGCCAGCACCCAGGAATGGGCCGGGAACTGCACGCACGGTACCCCGTGTTCCGCGATGCCTTCGACGCGGCCTGCGCGCGACTGGATCGCCATCTGGTCGACGCAGGGCATGTCGCACACCCCGTCCGGGACGTCGTGTTCGCCCAGCCCGGGACCCCCGAGGCGGAGTTGCTCGACCGCACGGTGTTCGCTCAGGCGGGGCTGTTCGCGCTGGAGACCGCGCTGTTCAGGCTGTACGAGTCCTGGGGAGCGCGTCCCGACTTCCTCGCCGGCCACTCCATGGGTGAGCTGACCGCGGCCCATGTGGCGGGCGTGCTGTCCCTTGACGACGCGGCCGCGCTGCTGGCCGCGCGGGGGCGGCTGATGCAGGCCCTGCCCGACGGCACGATGGTGGCGCTCAACGTCCCCGAGTCGGTGGCTCGCTCTCTGCTGGCCGACGCACCGGGTGCCGTGGACATCGCCGCGGTCAACGGGCCCGCCTCTGTCGTCGTCTCCGGCGACCAGGACGCTGTGGTGGCCGTTGAGCGGATATGCGCGGCCCAGGGGCACCGGACCAAGCGCCTGCGCGTCAGCCACGCCTTCCACTCCGCGCACATGGACGGCATGCTCGACGAGTTCCGCGCAATCGCCGCCGGGCTGTCGTACGCGCCTCCGGCGGTGCCGATCGTCTCCAACGTCACGGGCGAGTTGGCCACCCCCGACCAGCTGTGCTCCCCTGACTACTGGGTCGAGCACGCACGCAGGACCGTCCGTTTCCTCGACGGCGTCACCACGCTCCACACCCGGGACGTCACGACCTTCCTCGAACTCGGCCCCGATGGTGTCCTTACCGCCATGGCGCAGGAAGCGCTGGGCGACGGCGCCGACCGGGCCATGTTCGTGCCCACGTTGCACGGCGAACAGTCCGATCCGGTCGCCGCCGTGGCCGCGCTCGCTCGGCTGCATGTCCGTGGTGTCCCGGTCGACTGGACCGCGCTGGTCCCGGGAACCGCGCGGCGCGGGGTCGACTTGCCTACGTACGCCTTCCAGCACCGGCGGTACTGGCCGGATGCCCCCGTATCGGACGCCTCCACAGTGGGTGAGCCGGGTCCTCGGTCGCTGCCGGAGCCCATGGCGCCCCAGGACGCCAACGCCACGACCTTCGCAGAGCGGCTGATGGTCGGCACCGAACCCGAGCGGCACCGGCTGGTCCTGGGCCTGGTGCTGAGCAGCGTGGCAGCCGTGCTGGGGCACGACGACGCCTCGGCGATCGACGGCGAACGGGCCTTCCAGGACCTCGGCTTCGACTCCCTGAACGTGGTCCGGCTCCGCAACCGCCTGCGAGACCTGAGCGGCACCGAGCTGCCCACCACGCTCGCCTTCGACCATCCGACACCGGCCGCGCTCGCGTCGTTCCTGCACGCCCGGCTTCTCGGACAGGACACCGAACGGACCGGATCGACGTGGTCGGCGGGCGATCCCACCGAGCCGATCGCGATCGTGGGTATGGCCTGCCGGTTGCCGGGTGGCGTGGCCTCGCCGGAGGACCTGTGGGAACTGGTCCTGGCGGGGGCCGAGGGCATCGGGGAGTTCCCGGTGGACCGTGGCTGGGATCTGGAGAACCTGTTCGACCCCGACCCGGACCACGCGGGGACCAGTTACGCGAGGCGGGGTGGTTTCCTCTACGACGCGGCCGAGTTCGACGCCGACTTCTTCGGGATCTCGCCGCGCGAGGCGTTGGCGATGGATCCGCAGCAGCGGTTGCTGCTGGAGACGTCATGGGAGGCGTTGGAACGAGCCGGGATCGACCCCGTCTCGCTCCGTGGCCAGGACATTGGTGTCTTCGCCGGAATGGTCAACTACGACTACACCAGCCGTCTCGACACGGCCCCCGACGGCTCCGAGGGGTACCTCATGACCGGCGGCGCGGGCAGTGTGCTGTCGGGTCGGGTGTCGTATGTGCTGGGGCTCGAGGGTCCTGCGGTGACAGTGGATACCGCGTGTTCGTCGTCCCTGGTGGCGCTGCATCTGGCGGCGCAGGCGTTGCGGGCGGGGGAGTGCTCGATGGCGCTGGCCGGTGGGGTGACGGTGATGGCCGGGCCGGACGCCTTTGTCGAGTTCTCCCGCCAGCGCGGGCTCGCCCCCGACGGCCGATCCAAGTCGTTCGCGGCCTCGGCGGACGGCACGGGGTGGGCCGAGGGCGCGGGCGTGCTGCTGGTGGAGCGGTTGTCGGATGCGGAGCGGCTTGGGCATCGGGTGTTGGCGGTGGTGCGGGGCAGTGCGGTGAACCAGGACGGTGCGTCGAATGGTCTGACGGCGCCGAACGGTCCGTCACAGCAGCGCGTCATCCGGCGGGCGTTGGCCGCTGCGGGGCTGGTGGCGGCGGACGTGGACGCGGTCGAGGCGCATGGGACGGGTACGCCGCTGGGTGATCCGATCGAGGCGCAGGCGGTGTTGGCCACGTATGGCCAGGATCGTGTTCGGCCGGTGTTGA
>NZ_JAAAYH010000477.1:0-6651 GCF_018035285.1 Streptomyces sp. MK37H
CTTCGGGCTGGTCTGCTCGGGGCCGCGCCGGACCGCGCCGTCACCGCTGTTCCCGGGCACGCCTGGGGCCGCCGTCGGCTCGGCGGCGGTGGGCGCGTCCGGCTGTGCGGAGGGGGTTCCGCCCGGACGGACTTTGGGCGAGAGCGGCTGGGCCTCGTCTGGCAAGAGCACTCCTAGCGGTCCGGACCCGAAAGGGTCGGGCTGCCATGGTATCGATCCCGCCACTCCGCTTGCCTCCCGACCGCCAAGCCGGGCATGACGGGGGCGTGGGGCGGCATGGCGGAGGGCGGGGACCCGGCGGTGCGCGTCCCCGCCCTCCGGCGGTCCTCCCGGCCCGGTGTAGGGCCCGTAAGCCCGGTTCAGACCGTGATCAGGGCCTCCAGCGGGGCGCTGTCGAGCGAGCCCAGCAGCCGGTCGCGGCCGGCGAGGAAGCCGAGCTCCAGCAGCACGGCGACCCCGGCGATCTGGGCGCCGGCCCGCCGGATGAGCCGCAGGGACGCCTCGGCGGTGCCGCCGGTGGCCAGCACGTCGTCGATCACCAGCACCCGGTCGCCGGGCTCCAGCGCGTCGGCGTGTATCTCGATCTCGGCCGTGCCGTACTCCAGCTCGTACGCCTGGCCGAGCGTCGCCCCGGGGAGCTTGCCGGCCTTACGGACCGGTACGAAGCCGATTCCGGCGCGGACGGCGGCCGGGGCGGCGAGGATGAAGCCGCGCGCCTCCAGGCCCACCACCTTGTCCGCCCGGTGCCGGAGGCACAGCTCGGCGAGCGCCTCGGTGAGCGCGCCGAAGGCCGCGGCGTCGGCGAGCAGCGGGGTGATGTCCTTGAACATCACGCCGGGCTTGGGGTAGTCCGGCACGTCCTGGATGCGGCTGAGCAGCAGCGTGCGCAGCTCTTCGGCGGAGGCACCGCCGAATCCGTCCGGGCCGCCCGCCGTGGTCTCCGTCGTCTCCGTCGTCTCCGTCGTCTCCGTCATCTCTGAGGCTCCCCCGCTCATCGCCGCTTGCCCGACGGCCGGCCGCGCCCCCGGTTGCGGGAGGCGGGCTGGCGGCGCTGGCCGACGACTCCGGCGGGGGCCGCGGCGGCGTCCTCCAGGGCCGGGGCGTCGTCCTCCTCGGAGGCCGAGTCGGCCGCCTCGGCCTTGGCGGCCGCGGCACGCTTGGCCTTCACCCGCTTGGCCAGGGACTTCATCCTCGGGTCGCGCTCCTTCAGATCGGCGACCAGCGGGGTCGCGATGAAGATCGAGGAGTACGCACCGGCGGCGAGGCCGACGAAGAGCGCCAGGGAGATGTCGTTGAGCATGCCCGCGCCGAGCAGACCGCCGCCGATGAACAGCAGCGCGCCGACCGGCAGCAGCGCCACGACCGTGGTGTTGATGGACCGCACCAGGGTCGAGTTGAGGCTGCGGTTGGCGATCTCGCTGTAGGTGAAGCGGGTCTGCTTGGTGATGTCCTTCGACGCTTCCTTGAGACCGTCGAAGACCACGACGGTGTCGTAGAGCGAATAACCGAGGATCGTCAGCAGACCGATCACGGTGCCCGGGGTGACCTCGAAGCCGACCAGCGCGTAGACACCGACGGTGATGGTGAGGTCGTGGATCAGGGCGACCAGGGCGGCCAGCGCCATCCGCCACTCGAAGGCGATGGCGAGATAGATCACCACCAGCACCATGAAGATCGCCAGACCCTGCCAGGCCTTGCTGGCGATCTGCTCGCCCCAGCTCGGGCCGACCAGCTGGGTGTCGATCTTGCTGGTCTTGACGCCCAGCTCCTTGGCGAGCTCCTCCTGGACCGGCAGCGCCTCCTTGGTGCCCAGCTCGCTGATCTGGATCCGCATCCCGCCGCGGCCGAGCTCCTGGACGACGACGGTGTGGCCGCCCGCGGCGTCCTCGGCCGCCTGGCGCACATCGGTGCTCGAGACCTTGGTGTTGGGGGTCGTGAAGACCGCGCCGCCGGAGAACTCGATGCCCATGTTCAGGCCGCGCACCGCCAGGCCCACGATGGCCGTGATGGTGATCAGTATCGAGATGCCGTACCAGATCTTCCGCTTGCCGACGAAGTCGTAACCGACCTCGCCTCGGTAGAGCCTGGCGCCGAGAGTGCCGAGTCGAGACATCTCACGCCTCCTTCGTGTCGGCGGGGCCGGGGGCGGCGGAACGGCGGCGGCGCAGCGGCGGCGTGGCCCCGAGGCGCTTGGGGTCCAGTCCGGACCACGAGTGGCCGTTCCCGAAGAACGGGCGGCGGGCGAGGATCGTCATCAGCGGCTTGGTGAAGAGGAACACCACGGCGATGTCGAGCAGTGTGGTCAGACCCAGGGTGAAGGCGAAGCCCTGCACCTTGCCGACGGTGACGATGTAGAGCACCGCGGCGGCCAGGAACGACACGAAGTCGGACACCAGGATGGTGCGCCGGGCCCGCGGCCAGCCGCGCTCGACGGCGGGGCGCAGCGAGCGGCCCTCCCGGATCTCGTCGCGGATCCGCTCGAAGTAGACGATGAACGAGTCGGCGGTGATACCGATGGCCACGATCGCGCCGCAGACCGCCGGGAGGTTCAGCGCGAAGCCGATACCCGGGCCGAGCAGCACCATGATCGTGTACGTCAGGATCGCGGAGACGCCGAGGCTGGCCATGGCCACGAGGGCGAGACCGCGGTAGTAGACGACCAGGTAGATCACGACGAGTGCGAGGCCGATGGCACCGGCGATCATGCCGGCGTCCAGTTGCTCACCGCCGAGCGCGGCGGAGACGGTGGTCTCATCGGCGATGTCGAAGGAGAGCGGGAGCGCACCGAAGGACAGCACGTTGGCCAGGTCCTCGGAGCTCTGCTGGGTGAAGCCGCCGGAGATGGTGGCCCGGCCGCCGGTGATGGCGCCCTGGGTGACCTCGGGGTCGGAGACGACCTCGCCGTCCAGGACGATCGCGAAGCGGTTCTGCGGCGACTGCTGCTTGTTCAGCTCGCCGGTGGTCTTGGCGAACTTCTTGGAGCCCTTGCTGTTGAAGTCGAGCTGGACGATCCAGCCCGCCCCGTTCTGGCTCTCGAAGACCGACGAGGCGTCGTCCACGTCGGTGCCCTCGACCTCGGAGGGGCCGAGGACGAACTTGGCGTCGCCCTTCTGGCTGCAGGCCAGCACCGAGTCGGTCGGCTTGGCGTTGGCCGCCTTCTCGGCCGCCGCGGCGCGTCCGGCCTTGGTGGTGCAGTCCAGCTTCCCGAACTGCTTGGCCAGCTCTTCCTGGTCGCTGGAGCCCGAGGGGCTCTTGGACGGGTCGGGCTTCGGGGTCTTCGACGGCGAGGGGCTCCCGCTGGGCTTCTCGTCGGCCTTCAGGCCCTTGGAGAGGGCCCGCCCCTGGGTGCTGGGGCTGGCGGAGGAGGACGAGGAGGCCGATGACGAGGCCGACGGCGTGCCGGACGGCTTGCCGCCCTTGTCGTCGCCCTTGTCCTGGCCCTTGCCGCTGGCGCTGGCCGACGGGCTGGGGGTGGAGTTGGGCTTCTCGGGGGTCTTCTGGCCGCTGGTGGTCGTGACCACCGGCCGGAAGTAGAGCTGGGCGGTGGTGCCGACCTGCTGCCGGGCCTGCTTCGCGTTCGTCCCCTTGGGGATGTTCACGATGATGTGCTTCTCACCCTGCGTCTGGACCTCGGCCTCGGACACACCCAGACCGTTGACCCGCCGCTCGATGATCCCCACGGCGGTGTTCATGTTGTCCGTGTTGATCGCGTTGGGCTTGCCCGGCTGGTTCTTGGCCTCCAGCGTGAAGCTGGTGCCGCCCGCGAGATCGATACCCAGTCGCGGCGTGGTGTGACCGGAGACGAACATGCCTCCGGTCAGCGCCGCGATGGCGATCAGGATGACGGCCAAGGGGCGCCCTGGCCTGCCCTGTGACCCGGAGGACCTGCGGCCCTTCTTCGGTGCTGCCACCTTCTCGTATCTCCCTGTCCAACCGCCCCGCATTGGGTGTACGCGGGGCGGCACGAAGTCTTGTGGGGACGAGCCCCCGCCGGAGCCTAGTCCGTCCAGGGAACCGCGGCGCACCGATCGAGGGCGCGCCGCGGTTCCCGGATGACGGACTTACTTCGCGTCGGTGCCGCCGTCCCGCTTGTCGTCCTCGGAGGTGCCCGCCGCGGCGGCGGCGTCGTCCTTGCCGAGGTCGATCTTCTTGACGTCCGTCTTCCCGGCCTCGTCGTCCGCCTCGTCGGCCACGTCGGCCTTCTCGGCCGCGTCGTCGTCGGCGTTGTCAGCCTTGTCGGCCTTGCCGGTGGACGAGTCGGCGTCGGCGGCCTCGGTCAGCGAGGAGGCGTCGTCGGGAACGACAGGGGTGTCGGCGGCGTCCTCGTCGGGGTCGATGCCGTGCACGACGCGGTTGTACTCGTCGTCCGGCAGGACGGCTCCCACCGCGTTCTTCGCGTAGATCGCGTGCACGCCGGGGGCCACCTCGAGGAGGACCGTGTCGTCGTGGACCTCCTTGACCGTCGCGTACATGCCGCCGATGGTCCGCACGCCGGAACCCGGCTGCATCTCATTGCGCATCGACTGGGCCTGGCGCTGCTTGTTCTTGGCCGAACGCGTCATCAGGAACATGGCCCCGATAAGCACGATGAACGGCAGGAGAGTCACGATATTCACGGGACGGAAATTCCTTCACACGACCGCGGGGAGCGGCCTGGTCTTCGGGGGTGGGTATACCGCACAGTGAGCGGGCGGCATACGGACGGCATCGGCGGAGTCTAAGCGAGCCCACGCCAATGGAACAACGCCCGGCGCGGCACCGGGGTTCCTGACCCCGCCATTATTGGTCCTCTACGCCATGATGCAGGGTAAGCGAGCGCTTATGCCCCGCCACGGCCCGTCCGGCCCGTCATGGCACGTCATCCGCCATCATGCCGCGTCCCCGGTCGTCATGTCTCGAAGAGGCCCGCCTGACCGCCGGCGGCGGTCTGCGGCGGCGGGGTGAGCCCCATATGCGCCCAGGCCGCCGGGGTGCCGATCCGCCCCCGGGGGGTACGGGCCAGCAGCCCCTCCCGGACCAGGAAGGGCTCGGCGACCTCCTCCACCGTCTCACGCTCCTCCCCCACAGCGACCGCCAGGGTCGACAGGCCCACCGGGCCGCCGCCGAACAGCTTGAGCAGGGCGCTGAGCACCGCCCGGTCCAGCCGGTCCAGGCCGCGCTCGTCCACGTCGTAGACGGCCAGGGCGCTGGCGGCGATCTCCCGGGTGATCAGGCCGTCCGCCTTGACCTGGGCGTAGTCGCGCACCCGGCGCAGCAGACGGTTGGCGATCCGGGGGGTGCCGCGGGAGCGGCCCGCGATCTCGGACGCGCCCTCGGGCTCGATGGTCACGTCGAGCAGCCCGGCGGAGCGGTGGACGACCCGCTCCAGCTCGACCGGGGCGTAGAACTCCATATGGCCGGTGAAGCCGAAGCGGTCGCGCAGCGGGGGCGGCAGCAGCCCGGCCCGGGTGGTGGCGCCGACCAGCGTGAACGGCGGCAGCTCCAGCGGGATGGCGGTGGCCCCTGGCCCCTTGCCGACGATGACGTCGACACGGAAGTCCTCCATCGCCATGTAGAGCATCTCCTCGGCGGGCCGGGACATCCGGTGGATCTCGTCGAGGAAGAGCACCTCGCCCTCGGTGAGGGAGGAGAGGATCGCGGCCAGGTCGCCGGCGTGCTGGATGGCGGGGCCGGAGGTGATCCGGATCGGGGCGCCCATCTCGGCGGCGATGATCATGGAGAGGGTGGTCTTGCCCAGTCCGGGCGCGCCGGAGAGCAGTACGTGGTCGGCGGTGCCGCCGCGCTGCCGGGCCGCCTTGAGCACCAGGTCCAGCTGCTCGCGGACCCGCTCCTGCCCGACGAACTCGCCGAGGTCCTTGGGGCGCAGCGCGGCCTCCACCGCCTGGTCGTCGCCGTCGGCGTCGGCGCCCACCAGCCTGCCGCCCGCGCCGGACGGGGCGTCGGCGGCGGTGGCCGGTGGGGTCTCGTCCCAGTTCACTGCGTTTCGCCTCGCGATGTCGTCTTCGGTGGTGCCGCCGGTCGCGGCCTGCCGCGGCCGCGGTGGCTCACCGTGTGCGGTTCAGGGTCTGCAGGGCGGCCCGCAGCAGCTGAGCCACCTGGGGCGTACCGCCCGCGGCCACCGTCTCCTCGGCCCGCGGGGTGACGGCGGCCACCGCCTCGTCGGCCTCCCGGGTGGCGTAGCCGAGGCCCACCAACGCGGTGTGCAACTGGTCGCTCCAGCCGGGCGCGGCCGCCGAGCGGGCGCCGGGCACGGCCGAGCCGAGCGGCTCGCCGAGCCGGTCCTTGAGCTCCAGCAGCAGCCGCTGCGCCCCCTTCTTGCCGATGCCGGGGACGGCGGTGAGCGCCTTCTCGTCCCCGGTGGACACCGCGAGCCGCAGCGCGTCCGGGGAGTGCACGGCCAGCATGGCCTGGGCCAGCCGGGGGCCGACCCCGCTGGCGGTCTGGAGCAGCTCGAAGACCTGGCGCTCGTCGTCGTCGGCGAAGCCGTAGAGGGTCAGTGAGTCCTCACGGACGACGAGGGAGGTGGCCAGCCGGGCCTGCTGGCCGACGCGCAGCCCGGCCAGGGTGGCTGGGGTGCACTGGACCGCCATCCCGACCCCGCCGACCTCGATCACGGCGGTGTCCGGGGCGACGGCCGCCACCGGACCGGAG
>NZ_JAAAYH010000478.1:0-6618 GCF_018035285.1 Streptomyces sp. MK37H
TTGGGGTTTGGTGCGCTCGGCGCAGGCTGAGCATCCGGATCGGTTCGTCCTGGTGGACGTGGACGACGTACCGGTGTCGGTCGGTGTGCTCCGAGCGGCGCTGGGGTGTGGGGAGCCTCAAGTGGCCATGCGGTCCGGGGATGTGCTGGTGCCTCGGCTGTCGCGTGCCGTTGCTCCTGCGGATTCCGCTGAGGGAGCTGGGGCGGGCTTTGCGTGGGGTCCCGAGGGCACGGTGCTGGTGACCGGTGCTACCGGCACGCTGGGGCGTTTGCTGGCGCGGCATTTGGTGGCCGAGCGGGGGGTGCGGCATTTGGTGTTGCTCTCTCGGCGGGGCCGGGAGGCCACTGGCGCCGTGGAGTTGGAGGCCGAGCTTGCGGAGCTGGGCGCGTTCGTGACCACGGCGGCTTGCGACGTCGCGGATCGTGAAGCCTTGGCGGGGGTGCTGGCGCGTATTCCGGCGGATCGTCCGTTGCGTGGTGTGGTGCACGCGGCCGGTGTGCTGGACGACGGCGTCATCGAAACCCTGACTCCCGAGCGTGTCGACACGGTGCTCCGCCCCAAGGTTGATGCCGCCTTCCACCTGCACGAGCTGACCCGGGATATGGACCTGGCAGCCTTCGTGGTGTTCTCCTCCGCGGCCGGCACGTTCGGCGGCGCCGGGCAGGGCAACTACGCCGCGGCGAACGCCTACGTCGACGCCCTGGCGGCCCACCGACGCGCGCTCGGCCTGCCTGCCGTCTCGCTGGCCTGGGGGTTCTGGGCCGAGCGCAGTGGAATGACGGGCCACCTGGCCGACGAGGACGTACGGCGCATGCGGCGCGGCGGCATCACCCCGCTGACGTCGGAAGAGGGCCTTGAACTGTTCGACGTTTTCGGGGCCATGGCGCAGCCCGTCCTGCTGCCTATGCGCCTGGACCTCCCGGCGCTCCGCGCCCAGGCGGCGTCCGGCACGGTACCGGCCCTGCTCCGCGATCTGCTGTCCGTTCCCGCACGCCGCACCGTGCGGCCGTCGAGCGATGGCGTGGGCGAGTCGGAACTGTGGCGGCGGCTTGCGCCCCTGCCGACGGACGAACAGGACGAAGTCCTGCTGAACCTGGTGTGCACCCACGTCGCCGAGGTGCTCGGACACGCGGGGGCGGATTCCATCGAGGTGGGGCGTGCGTTCAAGGAGCTCGGGTTCGATTCGCTGACGGCGGTCGAGCTGCGGAATCGATTGAACACGGCCACTGGGCTGCGGTTGCCCGCCACCCTCGTCTTCGACTACCCCACTCCCGTGGTGATCGCCCGCCATCTGCGCTCCGAGCTGGCCGAGGCGTACCAGGGCGCCACCCTGTCGGTCTCTCCGTCCGGCGCCGCCGGTACGGGCGCGCTCGCCGCCCATGACGAGCCCATCGCGATCGTGGCGATGAGCTGCCGCTTCCCCGGTGGGGTGCGGACGCCGGAGCAGCTGTGGCAGCTCCTGGAGCGCGGCACGGACGCCATCTCCGCCTTCCCGGACGACCGTGGCTGGGATGTGGAGGGGCTGTACGACCCGGACCTGGACGCCGCGGGGAAGAGCTATGCCCGCGAGGGCGGCTTCCTCTACGACGCGGGCGACTTCGACCCGGCGTTCTTCGGGATCTCGCCGCGTGAGGCCCTGGCGATGGATCCGCAGCAGCGGCTGCTGCTGGAGACGTCGTGGGAGGCGCTGGAGCGGGCCGGTATGGACCCGGCGACCCTGCGCGGCAGCCAGACCGGGGTCTTCGCCGGTGTGATGCACCACGACTACGGGCTGTCGCAGGGCCCGGGCGGTGGCCCTGGCGCCCCCAGCGCGGGCAGCATCGTCTCGGGCCGGGTCTCCTACACCTTTGGTTTCGAGGGCCCGGCGGTCACGGTGGACACTGCGTGTTCCTCGTCGCTGGTGGCACTGCATCTGGCGACGCAGGCGCTGCGGCGGGGCGAGTGCTCGCTCGCGCTCGCGGGCGGTGTGACGGTGATGTCGACACCAGGTCTGTTCGTGGAGTTCAGCTGGCAGCGCGGGCTGTCGGCGGACGGGCGGTGCAGGGCCTTCGCGGGCGCGGCGGACGGTACCGGGTTCTCCGAGGGCGCGGGGGTGCTGCTGCTGGAGCGGCTGTCGGACGCGCGGCGAAACGGGCACCGGGTGCTGGCGGTGGTGCGTGGTTCTGCGGTGAATCAGGACGGTGCGAGCAATGGGCTGTCGGCGCCGAATGGTCCGTCGCAGCAGCGGGTGATTCGGGCGGCGTTGGAGAGCGCTCGGTTGTCGGCCGCTGAGGTGGACGCGGTGGAAGCGCACGGTACGGGCACGAAGCTGGGCGATCCGATTGAGGCGCAGGCGCTGCTGGCGACGTACGGGCAGGAGCGTGGCGCGGAGGACCGGCCGCTGTGGCTGGGCGCGATCAAGTCGAACATCGGCCATACGCAGGCGGCTGCCGGTGTCGCGGGCGTCATGAAGATGGTGCTGGCGATGCGCCATGGGGTACTGCCGAAGACGCTGCATGTCGATGAGCCTTCGCCGCATGTGGATTGGTCGGCGGGTGCGGTGGAGTTGTTGACGGATGCGGTGGAGTGGCCCGAGAGCGGCCGTCCGCGGCGTGCGGGTGTGTCGTCCTTCGGCCTCAGCGGCACCAACGCACACGTCATCCTGGAGCAGGCGCCGACGACGCCGCCCGACGCCGAATCCCCCGACGAGCCACGGGCGTTGACATCCTCGGTGGTGCCGTGGGTGGTCTCGGGACGGTCCGAACCCGCGCTGCGGGCGCAGGCGAGTCGGCTGGCGTCGTTCGCGGGGGAGCGGCCGGAGCTGCCGCTTGTGGATGTGGCGCTGTCGTTGGCGACGACGCGCAGCGCGTTTGAGCATCGTGCCGTGGTGCTGGCCGCCGACCGGGCTGGCCTTGTCGATGGCTTGGAGGCGCTGTCAATCGGCGATCCGGCGCCGGGCGTGGTCCAAGGCTCGGTGGTGCCGGGCAAGTTGGCGGTGTTGTTCTCGGGTCAGGGCAGTCAGCGGGTCGGGATGGGCCAGGGGCTGTATGAGGCGTTTCCGGTGTTCGCGGAGGCGTTCGATGAGGTGTGTGGGCACTTTGAGGGCGCGCTGGAGCGTGCGCTCCGGGAGGTGATCAGCGGGGACGCGGCGGCGTTGGATGAGACCGCGTATACCCAGTGTGGGTTGTTTGCGGTGGAGGTGGCGCTGTTCCGTCTGGTGGAGTCGTGGGGTGTACGGCCGGACTTCGTGGCCGGGCATTCGATCGGTGAGTTGGTGGCGGCGCATGTGGCGGGTGTGGTGTCGCTTGCGGACGCGTGTGCGTTGGTGGCGGCTCGTGGGCGGTTGATGCAGGCGCTGCCCCCGGGCGGGGTGATGGTGTCGGTGCAGGCCGCCGAGGCCGAGGTACTGCCGTTGCTGGCCGGTCGTGAGGCTGAGGTGAGTGTGGCGGCGGTCAACGGTCCGTACTCGACCGTGATCTCTGGTGCGGAAGAGGCGGTGACGGAGGTCGCGGGGCAGTTTGAGGCTCAGGGCGTCAAGACCAAGCGGCTGCGCGTTTCCCACGCCTTCCACTCGCCCCTGATGGAGCCGATGCTGGCCGAGTTCCGCCAGGTGGCCGAGGGGCTGTCGTACGCACCTCCCCGTATCCCCGTTGTGTCGAACCTGACGGGCCTGGTCGCGGATGCCGAGGCGCTGTGCTCGGCCGAGTACTGGGTGCGCCACGTCCGCGAGACCGTGCGCTTCGCCGATGGGGTGAAGAGTCTGGTGGACCAGGGCGCCACGACCCATCTGGAGCTGGGTCCGGACGGTGTGCTGTCCGGGATGGGCCAGGACTGCGCTCCCGACGCCACCTTCGCCCCGGCCCTGCGCACCGGTCGTGATGAGGCCGCCTCGCTGCTCGAAGCGCTGGCTCATATCCATGTCCGGGGCCGCTTCGTGGACTGGGCGGCACTGCTCGCACCGGCGCGCCCCCGGACTGTCGAGCTGCCCACGTATGCCTTCCAGCGGGAGCGGTACTGGCTGGAGTCGGCCGCGGCCACGGCGGATGTGGCCTCGGCGGGGCTCGGTTCGGCGGAGCATCCGCTGCTCGGCGCAGCGGTGACGCTGCCCGACTCCGACGGATGCCTGTTCACCGGCCGGCTGTCCGCGCGTACGCACGCCTGGCTGGCCGACCATGAGGTGCTGGGCGCGGTGATGCTGCCGGGGACCGCGTTCGTCGAGTTGGCGCTGCACGCGGGCGACCGCGTCGGATGCGCCCGGCTGGAGGAGCTGACGCTCGAGGCACCGATGGTCCTGCCCGAGCACGGTGGCGTACAGGTGCGGGTGACGGTATCCGACGCCGATGACTCGGGGCGCCGGGCGCTGACCGTGCACTCACGCGAGGACGGTGGGGAAGGGCCGTGGCTGCGGCATGCGACGGGCAGTGTCGCGCCCGAGTCGTCCACCTCCGCCCGCACCGCGCTCTCCGCCTCCGTATGGCCGCCGAGGGACGCCGAACCCGTGGCGCTGGACGGGCACTACGGGCGGCTTGCCGAGACGGGGCTGCGGTACGGGCCGGTGTTCCAGGGGCTGCGTGCTGTGTGGCGGCGCGGGACCGAGGTGTTCGCCGAGGTCGCGCTGCCCGACGAGGCGGAGCAGGACCCGCGCCGTTTCGGCCTGCACCCGGCGTTGCTGGACGCCGCCCTGCACGCTGTGGGAGCCGCGGCCACCGGTACGTCGGAGGAGATTCGGCTGCCGTTCTCATGGAGCGGGGTGTCGGTGTACGCGGCGGGCGCCGCCATGCTGCGCGTACGCCTCACCCTGACGGGATCTGATGGCATGGCGCTGTCGATGGAGGTGACGGACGGGACTGGGGCGTTGGTGGCCACAGTGGACTCGCTGGCGACGCGTCCCGTCTCCCCCGAGCAGGTCAACGCCGCGCGCGGTGCGGTGCACCAGTCCCTCTTCCAGCTGAACTGGAGCGTTCTGCCGGGCGCTGAGACACCGGTGGAGAGCGCCGTGGCCGAGGTGGCGCCGCTGGACGGCGTCGACTGGCACGACATAGCGGCATTCGGGAAGGCGATCGGCGCCGAAGGGGCCGTGCCTCCGGCGGTGGCGTGTGTGGTCCCATCCGCGCCCGCCGCTGAGGGCGACGAGCCGACCGAGACCGGCGCGATACGGGACGTGATCCATCGGACGCTGGAGCTGGTGCGGGTATGGCTGGCCGAGGAGCGGTTCGCCGGATCGCGACTGGTGATCGCCACGCATGGCGCGGTGACCGTCGAGGACGACGAGGGCAGCCAGAACGACAAGGCCGTGGTGGATCTCGCGGCGGCCGCCGTATGGGGCCTGGTACGGACCGCGCAGACCGAGCACCCTGACCGATTCGTCCTGGTCGACCTGGACAGTGGGGAACGGAAACCGGAGCACGAGCCCGGGCGTCGGCCACTGAGCCCCGAGACCCTCTCCCTGTTGTCCGCGGCGGTGGCGAGTGGCGAACCCCAGGTGGCCGTGCGCGGCGGGCGGCTGCTGGCGCCCCGCCTGGGCCGGGTGCGGACCACCGGGACCGTCCAGACCGCCGAAGCCGCGACGCACTCGGCGGTGTGGGACCCCGAGGGGACGGTCCTGGTGACCGGCGCCACCGGCACGCTGGGCGGACTGGTCGCCCGCCACCTCGTGGCCGAACGCGGCGTACGCCATCTGCTGCTGGTGAGCCGTCGCGGCGCGGACGCCCCCGGCGCCCGCGCGCTGGAGGCCGAGCTGGTGGCGGCGGGCGCCTCGGTCAGCTGGGCCGCCTGCGACGTGGCCGACCGGGACGCCCTGACCGCAGCCGTGAAGGGTGTCTCCGCAGCACATCCGCTGCGCGGAGTGGTCCACACGGCTGGTGTCCTCGACGACGGCGTCATCGCATCGCTGACACCGGAGCGCGTGGACGCGGTGCTGCGCCCGAAGATGGACGCCGCCCATGCCCTGCACGAGCTGACGGAGGCGATGGACCTGTCGGCGTTCGTCGTGTTCTCCTCGGCCGCCGGGACCTTCGGCACGGCCGGACAGGCCAACTACGCGGCCGCCAACGCCTTCCTCGACGCCCTGATACGGCGTCGCCGGGCCTCGGGGCTGCCCGGCCTGTCGCTCGCGTGGGGTCTGTGGGACGAGCGCGACGGAATGGCCGGCGGGCTGGCCGAGGCGGATCTGCGGCGCATGGGCCGGGCCGGAGTGGACGGCCTGTCGCCGGAGGAGGGCCTGGCCCTGTTCGACGCGGGATGTGCCGGGAAGCTGCCCGTGGTCATCCCGATGCGGCTGGACCCGGCCAAGGCACGTGGCGCCGACGGCGAAGTGCCGTACATCATGCGGGAGTTGGTGCGGCCTATGGCGCGCCGGGCCGCGGCGGAGGGCACCGGTGCCGCGGGTGACCTGCGGGAGCGGCTCGCCGCAGCGTCATCGGAGGAGGACGGCGAACGCCTGGTGCTTGACCTGGTGCGGCGGTGCGTGGCGACGGTGCTCGGGCACGGTGGGGCGGCCGCGGTGGAGCCGGGCCGCGCCTTCAAGGACTTCGGCTTCGACTCGCTGACGGCGGTGGAGCTGCGCAACCGCCTGGGCACGGCCACCGGACTGCGCCTCACGGCCACGCTGGTGTTCGACTATCCGAACCCCATCGCCCT
>NZ_JAAAYH010000479.1:0-6582 GCF_018035285.1 Streptomyces sp. MK37H
GTGGACGGAGGGCCGTGGCTGGCACGAGGCCCAGCTCGTGCCGTACGCCCCGCTCTCGCTCGACCCGGCGAACATGACGCTGCACTACGCCCAGACGATCTTCGAGGGGCTCAAGGCGTACCGCCGGCCCGACGGCACCGTGGCCACGTTCCGCCCCGACCAGAACGCCGAGCGGTTCCAGACGTCCGCGCGCCGCATGGGCATGCCGGAGCTCCCCGTCGAGACCTTCATCGCGGCGTGTGACGCGCTGGTCACCCAGGACAAGGCGTGGGTGCCGGGCCACGGAGAGCAGTCCCTGTACCTGCGGCCCTTCATGTTCGCCACCGAGGTCGGGCTCGGCGTCCGGCCCGCGAACGAGTTCCTCTTCGTGGTGATCGCCTCCCCGGCCGGGGCCTACTTCCCCGGCGGTGTGCAGCCGGTCTCGGTCTGGCTCTCGGAGGAGTACGTCCGCGCGGCGCCCGGCGGCACCGGCGCGGCCAAGACGGGCGGCAACTACGCGGCCTCCCTGGTCGCCCAGGCGCAGGCCGCCGAGCAGGGCTGTGACCAGGTGGTCTGGCTGGACGCGATCGAGCGCCGCTGGATCGAGGAGATGGGCGGGATGAACCTGTACTTCGTGTACGGGAACCGCATCGTGACCCCCGAGCTGTCCGGTTCGCTGCTGCCGGGGATCACCCGCGCCTCGCTGCTGGAGATCGCCGCCGACCTCGGCTACGAGGTCACCGAGGGCCGGATCTCCGTCGACGACTGGCGCGAGGGCAACGCCGACGGGACCCTCACCGAGGTCTTCGCCTGCGGTACGGCGGCCGTGATCACCCCGGTCGGCTCGGTCAAGTCCGCCCGGGCGAGCTGGACGGTGGCCGACGGTGAGCCGGGCGAGGTGACGATGCGGCTGCGCAAGGCGCTGCTGGACATCCAGACCGGCGCCGCCCCGGACCCGCATGGCTGGATGCACCCCCTGGGCTGACCTTGGGGCGTCACCTCGTTGACACCTGGGGTTCGCATCCTGAGACGGATGAGAGCGCGGGGGCGGAATGTGCCAGACTGCCTCCGTGCTCTCGTTCGCCATGATTATTGGCAGCAGGCGCGCCGGTCCGCAGTGACCGCCCGTACGACCCGGTACAGGGCGGCCACCGTGCCCCAGACCCGCGCGCAGACCTCTCGCACCCGCGAGGGGTCTTTTCGTTTTCCGGACCATCCCGCCGGACGCGAAGCGTGAGGGATCATAGGAGGGCGCGGAACCGGATATTCCGGTAGACCGAGATCCATCCGACAGGAGCCAGACCAACCATGAAGGATCTGCCCGACGACGGCTTCCATGTCTTCGACACCACCCTGCGCGACGGAGCGCAGCGCGAGGGCATCAACCTCACGGTCGCGGACAAGCTGACCATCGCCCGTCACCTGGACGACTTCGGCGTGGGCTTCATCGAGGGCGGCTGGCCCGGCGCCAACCCGCGCGACACGGAGTTCTTCGCCCGGGCCCGCGCCGAGATCGACTTCAAACACGCCCAGCTGGTGGCGTTCGGCGCCACCCGCAAGGCGGGGGTGCGCGCCGAGGATGACGCCCAGGTCAAGGCGCTGCTGGAGTCCGGGGCGCCGGTGATCACCCTGGTGGCGAAGTCCCACGACCGCCATGTGGAGCTGGCCCTGCGCACCACGCTCGAGGAGAACCTCGCGATGGTCCGTGAGACCGTCGCCTATCTGCGGTCCCAGGGCCGCCGGGTCTTCCTCGACTGCGAGCACTTCTTCGACGGCTACCGGGCCAACGCCGGCTACGCCAAGCAGGTCGTCTCCGCCGCCCACGAGGCGGGCGCCGAGGTGGTGATCCTCTGCGACACCAACGGTGGCATGCTCCCCGGCCAGATCGACGCGGTGGTCCGCACCGTGCTGGCCGACACCGGGGCGCGGCTGGGCATCCACGCCCAGGACGACACCGGCTGCGCGGTCGCCAACACCCTCGCCGCCGTGGACGCGGGCGCCACCCACGTCCAGTGCACGGCCAACGGCTACGGCGAGCGGGTGGGCAACGCCAACCTCTTCCCGGTCGTCGCGGCCCTGGAGCTCAAGTACGGCCGCCGGGTGCTGCCGGAGGGCGCCCTGGAGGAGATGACCCGGATCTCACACGCGATCGCCGAGGTCGTCAATCTGACGCCGTCCACTCACCAGCCCTATGTGGGTGTTTCCGCCTTCGCCCACAAGGCCGGACTGCACGCCTCCGCGATCAAGGTCGACCCGGATCTGTACCAGCACATCGACCCCGAGCGGGTCGGCAACACCATGCGGATGCTCGTCTCCGACATGGCCGGACGGGCGTCGATCGAGCTCAAGGGCAAGGAACTGGGCATCGACCTCGGCGGCGACCGGGCGCTGGTGGGCCGGATCGTGGAGCGGGTCAAGGAGCGGGAGCTCGCGGGCTACACCTACGAGGCCGCCGACGCCTCCTTCGAGCTGCTGCTGCGCCAGGAGGTCGAGGGCCGTCCCCGCCGCTTCTTCCGCGTCGAGTCCTGGCGGGCGATCGTCGAGGACCGCCCGGACGGCACCCACGCCAACGAGGCCACCGTGAAGCTGTGGGCCAAGGGCGAGCGGATCGTCGCCACGGCGGAGGGCAACGGCCCGGTCAACGCGCTGGACCGGGCGCTGCGGGTGGGGCTGGAGCGGATCTACCCGCAGCTGGCGACGATGGAGCTGGTGGACTACAAGGTCCGCATCCTGGAAGGCAAGCACGGCACCGAGTCCACGACCCGGGTGCTGGTCTCCACCGCGGACGGCCAGGGGGAGTGGTCGACCGTGGGCGTCGGGGAGAACGTGATCGCCGCGTCCTGGCAGGCCCTGGACGACGCCTACGCCTACGGGCTGCTGCGGGCCGGAGTGGACCCGCAGGAGTGACGCGCCGGCCGGTGCGAGGAGGCGGACGGTGCGGCTCCGGCGGCGGCCGGAGTAGGGTGCGGGGAACGGAGCGCGGCCGACGTGCTCCGTTGCCCGATCCGGCCGCACGGCCGCTCCGGCGGACGGCGCCCATCCGGGTGGTCGCGCCCGCCCCTCGCACGGTCACGGCCTGGAGGTTTGTTGGGTGCCGACAGGGCCGATAGTCCTTTAGGACACCAGGTAGTGGGAAAGCCGCTGTCCAGTTCTGTTCCGCCTGCCCACCAAAACGCCCCTGACGTTGTAGGGAATTGACATGCGTTTCCGGGGGCCCGGGAACGTACCGTCATTGCATGACCAATCTCGAAGGTGCGCCTGCTGAGGCGAGTGACGTTCGCGGGCGCGTCGCCGAGCTGCACGCGATTCGCGAGCAGGCTCGGCGCGGCCCGAGCGAGCGGGCGACCGAGGCTCAGAAGGCCAAGGGGAAGCTGACGGCTCGCGAGCGGATCGATCTGCTGCTTGACGAGGGGTCCTTCAACGAAGTGGAGCCGCTGCGGCGGCATCGTGCGACCGGGTTCGGTCTTGAGGCCAAGAAGCCTTACACCGACGGTGTCGTCACCGGCTGGGGGACCGTCCACGGACGGACGGTGTTCGTCTACGCACACGACTTCAGGATCTTCGGCGGGGCGCTGGGGGAGGCCCACGCGACCAAGATCCACAAGATTATGGACATGGCCATCTCGGCCGGGGCGCCGCTGGTGTCCCTCAACGACGGCGCCGGTGCCCGTATCCAGGAGGGCGTCTCGGCGCTCGCCGGTTACGGCGGCATCTTCCAGCGGAACACCAAGGCGTCCGGTGTCATCCCCCAGATCAGCGTGATGCTCGGCCCGTGCGCGGGCGGCGCGGCGTACTCCCCGGCGCTGACGGACTTCGTCTTCATGGTCCGGGAGACCTCGCAGATGTTCATCACCGGACCCGATGTGGTCCAGGCGGTGACGGGCGAGAAGGTCAGCCAGAACGGACTTGGCGGCGCGGATGTGCACGCCGAGACCTCGGGTGTGTGCCACTTCGCCTACGACGACGAGGAGACCTGCCTCGAGGAGGTCCGCTACCTCCTGTCGCTGCTGCCGCAGAACAACCGCGAGAACCCGCCGACCGTCGAGTCCGACGACCCGGCCTCCCGGCGCGGCGACTCGCTGCTGGACCTCGTCCCGGCCGACGGCAACCGGCCGTACGACATGCGCAAGGTCATCGAGGAGATCGTCGACGACGGCGAGTACCTCGAGGTCCACGAGCGCTGGGCGACCAACATCATCTGCGCGCTGACCCGGCTCGACGGCCAGGTGGTCGGCATCATCGCCAACCAGCCGCAGTCGCTGGCCGGAGTGCTGGACATCGAGGCGTCGGAGAAGTCCGCGCGCTTCATCCAGATGTGCGACGCCTTCAACATCCCGCTGATCACCTTCCTCGACGTGCCGGGCTTCCTGCCCGGTGTGGACCAGGAGCACGGCGGGATCATCCGGCACGGCGCCAAGATGCTGTACGCGTACTGCAACGCCACCGTGCCGCGGATCTCCGTCATCCTGCGCAAGGCGTACGGCGGTGCCTACATCGTGATGGACTCCCAGTCCATCGGGGCCGACCTGACCTACGCCTGGCCGACGAACGAGATCGCGGTGATGGGTGCCGAGGGCGCCGCCAACGTGATCTTCCGCCGTCAGATCGCCGGGGCCGACGACCCCGAGGCCATGCGCGCCCGCATGGTCAAGGAGTACAAGTCCGAGCTGATGCACCCGTACTACGCGGCCGAGCGGGGGCTGGTCGACGATGTGATCGACCCGGCCGAAACCCGTGAGGTCCTCATCCGGTCCCTGGCGATGCTGCGCGACAAGCACGCCGACCTGCCGTCCCGCAAGCACGGCAACCCGCCGCAGTAACCCCTCACGTTCATGACCTCGCGCGGGACCCGCGCGACAAGGGAGAAGAGAAAACCGTGAGCACACCCAGCGATATCGCCGATCCCGCCGCCGCGGCGGCGGCCACCCTGGTCCGGGTCGAGAAGGGCCACGCCGACGCCGAGGAGCTCGCCGCGGTCACCGCGGTGCTGCTGGCCCGCGCGGCCGCCGGCACCCACCGGACCGCCGGCTCCACCCGCCCGAGCCGCAGCGCCGCCCGCTGGCGCCGTCTGGAGCGCCGCCCGGCGTTCAGCGCGCCGCACAGCTGGCAGGGCTGAACGCCCACCGGCGCCGCCGGGTCCGGACGG
This sequence comes from Streptomyces sp. MK37H, assembly GCF_018035285.1. NCBI lineage: Bacteria > Bacillati > Actinomycetota > Actinomycetes > Kitasatosporales > Streptomycetaceae > Streptomyces > Streptomyces sp. MK37H. The sequence goes on from NZ_JAAAYH010000479.1 coordinate 5,126, forward strand.
CCGCACACCGCCCGGACGCCCGAGAAGGCCCGCTGAAACGCACAAATCCCCTGTTCTCCTTCGGAGAGCAGGGGATTTTGGCTTCCGCCGTCGGCCTCGGCTAGCGCAGCCGGGCCATCAGCGCGTGCTCGACCAGGGTGATCAGCGCGCTCTTGGCCTCGCTGCGGTGGCGGGCGTCGGTGGTGATGATCGGCGCGTCGGGGCCGATCTGGAGGGCCTCGCGGACCTCTTCGGGGTTGTAGGGCTGGTGCCCGTCGAAGCCGTTGAGGGCGATGACGAACGGCAGCCCGGAGTTCTCGAAGTAGTCGACCGCCGGGAAGCAGTCGGCGAGGCGGCGGGTGTCCACCAGGACGACCGCGCCGATGGCACCGCGGACCAGGTCGTCCCACATGAACCAGAAGCGGTCCTGGCCGGGCGTGCCGAACAGATACAGGATCAGGTCCTGGTCCAGCGTGATGCGGCCGAAGTCCATGGCCACCGTGGTGGTGGTCTTGTCCGGCGCGTGGGTGAGATCGTCGATCCCCGCGGAGGCGGAGGTCATCACGGCTTCGGTGCGCAGCGGGTTGATCTCCGAGACCGCGCCGACGAACGTGGTCTTGCCCACGCCGAAGCCGCCCGCCACCACGATTTTCGCGGAGGTGGTGGAGCGGGCTGCACCGCTAGAGCTTGCGAAGTCCACTGAGCACCCTTTCGAGCAGTGTCACGTCAGGCTGACCGCCGGCGGACTCGTCGCCGCCGGGCTGATGGATCGCGACGAGCCCCGCCTCGGCCAGGTCGGCTACGAGGATGCGGGCTACGCCGAGAGGAATGGTGAGCAGTGCGGAGATCTCGGCGACCGACTTGATCTCGCGGCACAGTTGGCAGATCCGCTGGTGCTCGGGCAGTTGGCCCTGGAGCTGAGCGGGGTCGGCCGTGGTGTGCACCAGCGCCTCGATGGCGAGCTGGTACCGGGGCCGGGTCCGGCCCCCTGTCATGGCGTACGGGCGCACCAGAGGGTTATGAGTACCGCCCGCGGGGGAGGAAGGTTCCGGGGCGGGGCGCTCAGGCGGCTGTACGGGCTCGATACGGGGCGCGGGCGGCGCGTCGTACCAAGACCCCTCCGACGGCCCGGGAGGCGCGTAGGAGGGCGTGTACGGCTGTTGCTGGGGCCGCTGCGGCTGCCGCCGCGGGGGCGGCTGCTCCCGCTGGGGCTCCGGCTGCTGTGGAGCGCGGGCCTGACGGCTGGGTGCGGAGGGGAAGTTGTAGCGCTTCACTGGGCCCTCTCCGCGCGGTTCGGACGGCTGCCCGTGGGCATACGGATATCCGCTAGGGGGCGTTGCCACGTGTCCTCCTCCAACTCGCCTGTCTTGCCGGTCGCGCCACCGCACCCTATGGCGCGGTGGCGCGAAACGCACTCCATGTTTGCTAGTTGAGAAGACTGCCCTGCAATTCCGCGCGGAGATCCGGGGTGAGGACGT
>NZ_JAAAYH010000048.1:0-33940 GCF_018035285.1 Streptomyces sp. MK37H
TGGGGGGTTCTGTGCGGCAAGGGGGATTACTCAACCCGTTTCCGCCGGCGCGCGGGCGTCTGGCGGACGGGGCGATCAGACAGCCCGCGATCGAGTGGGAGCAGCGGTACCGCCGTACCGTGATCACCAGCGATACCGTGGCCACCGCCTTCGTGGTGGCGGCGATCGGCAACTTCTTCGGGGCCCGGGACGCGGCCAACTGGCACGAGAAGTGGGGAATTCTCGCATTCGGCACCGAGCTGCTGGTGCTGGGGGCGCTTGCGGTGAGCCGGTCGTGGGCTCCGGCCGTGCTCGGCCAGGGCGCCGAGGAATTCCGCCGGCTCGGACGCTCACTGTTCACGGCGACCGTCGTACTGGCGCTCGGCGGGATCGCCCTCACCTCGCGCAACATCAAGCTCTGGATCTTCGTCGCGATCCCCGCGATCGCGCTCATCACCATGACCGCGCGGTATCTGCTGCGCCTCTGGCTGCACAAACAGCGGAAGGAAGGACGGTGCCTGCGACCGGTGCTCGCTGCCGGGAGCCCGGCCACCGTGCACGACCTGATCACCCGAACCCGCAAGTTCCCGCACCTCGGCTGGCGGGTGGACGCGGTGTGCACGACGGACGGTCCCGGCCTCGACGGTGACCAACTGGACGGAGTGCCGGTCGTCGGCCGACTGGCGGACGTCGCCATCCATGTCCGCCGCGACGGCTATCGTGTCGTCGCGGTCACACCCGACCCGCACTGGTCACCGGACCGGCTGCAGCGGCTGGCTTGGAACCTCGAAGGCAGCGACGCCGAGATGGTCGTGGCCCCCGTGCTGATGGAGGTGGCCGGCCCGCGGCTGCACATCGACGCGGTGCTCGGGATACCGCTGCTGCGGGTCAGCATGCCGACCTTCACCGGGGGCCGCCGGGCGGTCAAAGGGGTCGTCGACCGGTTGGGCGCGGCGGTCCTGCTGGTGCTGTTCGCGCCGCTGCTGGTGTTCGTCGGGCTGCTCGTGCTGGTGGACAGTCGGGGTGGGGCGTTCTACCGCCAGCGCAGGGTCGGCAAGGACGGCCGCGAGTTCACCATTCTCAAGTTCCGCACCATGGTCGCCGGGGCTGACCGGGCACGTGCCGAGCTGGCCGACCGCAACGAGGGCGCCGGCCTGCTGTTCAAGCTCCGCCGGGATCCGCGGGTGACCCGGGTGGGAGCGGTGCTGCGCCGGTACTCGATCGACGAGCTCCCGCAGCTTTTCAACGTGCTCACCGGATCGATGTCGCTCGTCGGCCCGCGGCCTCCGTTACCGGAGGAGTCCGCCGCGTACGGCCCGGACATCCGGCGGCGGCTGCTGGTCAAGCCCGGGCTCACCGGCCTGTGGCAGATCAGCGGACGCAGCGACCTGCCGTGGGAGGAGGCGGTCCGGCTGGACCTGCGGTACGTGGAGGACTGGTCGCTCGCCCTGGACACAGTGATCTTGTGGAAGACGCTGCGTGCGGTGCTCCAGGGGCAGGGGGCCTATTGATGCGCGGGGGGCGTCGTTCGGTCGGCGCATGGAAGGCAGGCCGGAAGGGCTTGCCTGGGGGGAGGAACGGGTCATGAGGGTCAGCGTTTTCGGGCTCGGCTACGTGGGCTGCGTGTCGGCCGCGTGCTTGGCCAGCATGGGTCACGAGGTCATCGGGGTGGACGTGAACCAGGTGAAGGTCGACCTGGTCAACGACGGCAAGGCCCCGGTGGTCGAGGAGCGGATCGGCGAGCTCATCGCCGAGGTCGTGCGGACCGGAGCGTTACGCGCCACCGGCGACGTCCGCGAGGCGATCATGGGCAGCGAGGTGTCGCTGGTCTGCGTGGGCACGCCGTCGGAGCCCAACGGCAGCCTGTGCACCACATACTTGGAGCGGGTCACCGAGCAGATCGGCGTCGCGCTGGCCGAGGGGGCCAAGCAGGGGGGCCGGCACACCGTCGTGTTCCGCAGCACCATGCTCCCGGGCACCTGCCTGAACCTGCTGGTACCGATCCTGGAGAAGTACGTCGGCGGCACGGCCGGGGTGGACATCGGGGTCGCGGTCAACCCGGAGTTCCTGCGCGAGGGCACGAGTGTGCGGGACTTCTTCGACCCGCCCAAGACCGTCATCGGCGAGCTCGATCCGGCGAGCGGCGATGCGGTGACGGCTCTGTACGACGGCTTGCCCGGCGAGGTGTTCCGGGTGCCGGTCCCGACGGCCGAGGCGATCAAATACGCGGACAACGCCTTCCACGGCCTCAAGATCGGCTTCGCGAACGAGCTGGGCGCGGTGTGCCAGGCGCTCGGGGTGGACTCGCACCAGGTGATGGACGTGTTCCTGGCCGACCGCAAGCTGAACATCAGCCCCGCCTACCTGCGGCCCGGCTTCGCCTTCGGTGGCTCCTGCCTGCCCAAGGACCTGCGCAGCCTGGTCCACGCGGCGCAGCGGGCCGACGTCTCGGTGCCCATCCTCGCCCACGTACTGCCCTCCAACTCCGACCATCTGCAGCGCGCGGTGGAGCTGGTCGAGCGCACCGGCAAGCGCCGGGTGGGCCTGTTCGGGCTGTCCTTCAAACCCGGCACCGACGACCTCCGCGAGAGCCCGCTCGTCGAGCTGGCGGAGAGGCTCTTCGGCAAGGGGTACGACCTGCGGATCTACGACGCCAACGTGAGCCTCTCCCGGCTGCTCGGCGCGAACCGCGAGTACATCGAGACCCGGCTGCCGCACCTCGCGCAGCTGCTCGCGGGTTCCGTCGACGAGGTGCTCGAGCACGCCGAGGTGTGCCTGGTCGGGACCAGGGATCCGGCCGTGCTGTCGGCGCTGCCCCATGGCGACGCCCCGGTGATCGTCGACCTCATCCGCCTTCCCGACGCCGAGGCGCGCCGGGCCGAACCGGGGTACATGGGCCTTGCTTGGTAACGCGATCAGTGGTGACGGGTCGGGCCGGCGCGCACTGATCCTGGTGGAGAACCTGTCGGTGCCGTTCGACCGGCGGGTGTGGCAGGAGTGCACGACGCTCCGCGACGCGGGCTGGGACGTGCACGTCATCTGTCCCCGGGGGGAGAAGCGGGACACGGAGCCGGAGGCGTTGATCGACGGAGTGCGGATCCACCGTTACCCGTTGCGCGCGGCCACCGGAGGACCGGCCGGCTACCTGCGGGAGTACGGAGCGGCGCTGTGGCACACGGCCCGGCTGGCCCGCAAGGTCGGCCCGGTCGACGTGGTCCACGCCTGCAACCCGCCCGACCTGCTGTTCCTGTCGGCACGGTGGCTGAAGCGGCGCGGCGCGCGGTTCGTCTTCGACCAGCACGACCTGGTGCCCGAGCTGTACCTGTCCCGGTTCGGCCGCGGCGAAGACCGGCTCTACCGCGCCGTGTGCGCGCTGGAACGGCTGACCTACCGGAGCGCGGACGTGGTGCTCGCCACGAACGAGAGCTACCGGGACGTCGCGATACGCCGTGGCGGCCGGCGCCCCGAGGATGTTTTCGTGGTGCGCAGTGCGCCCCAGGTCGACCGGTTCCAACCGGTGCCGCCCGAGCCGGAGCTGAAGCGCGGCAAGCCTCATCTGCTGTGCTACCTCGGCGTGATGGGCCCGCAGGACGGCGTCGACTACGCCTTGCGGGCCCTCGCGAAGCTGCGCGACGGGCTCGGGCGGACCGACTGGCATGCGGTGTTCGTCGGCTCCGGCGACGCCTTCGACGCGATGGTGGAGCTGTCCCGGCAACTCGGGCTCTCGGAGCACGTGCGGTTCACCGGGCGCATTCCGGACGCCGACCTGGTGCGCTATCTGTCCACCGCGGACGTGTGCCTTTCGCCCGACCCGCGCAATCCGCTCAACGACGTGTCGACCATGAACAAGGTCCTGGAGTACATGGCGATGGGCCGGCCGATCGTCTCGTTCGACCTGAAGGAGGCACGAGTCTCCGCCGGTGACGCCGCCGTCTACGCGCCCGCCAACGACGAGGCCGAGTTCGCGGGGCTCATCGCGCTGCTCCTCGACGATCCGGAGAAGCGGGCCCGGATGGGCAAGATCGGCCAGGAGCGGATCAGCGGGCCGCTCTCCTGGCGGAACTCGCAAGCGTCGCTGCTCGCCGCCTACGCGTCGGCGGGCGACCCGGACCGGGCAGGGAAGAGGCCGCGCCGTTGAGCGATGACACGATACGCCTGGTCACGATCGGGCGGATTATCCGTCGGCGCTGGCGGCTTCTCACCATCCTCGCCGTGGTGGGGGCGCTCGTCGGCTACGGCACCTCTCTGCTGTTTCCGCCGCGCTACACGACGTCGGCGTCGGTACTGCTGCCGGGGGCGTGGGAGGAACGCGAGCTGCTGACTCAGGCGGAGATCGCGACCAGTTCGGTGGTGTTCGACCGCGCGGCTGCCACGCTCGGCTGGACCGGGGTCAGCGGCAGCGAGCTGCGGGATCGGGTGAGCGCCAAGGCCGCCGACGGGAACATCATCAAGATCTCGGGTACGGCCGACACCCCGGAGCGCGCGCAGCACCTCTCCGACCAGGTGGCCCGGCAATTCGTCACCTTCGCCGCGCGGCTCGCAGGCGACGACACCGACTCCGAAGCGTCGGCCGGGCCCGAGGCACTGCGGAAGATGGTGGTGCAGACCAGCCGCCGCATCACTGAGCTGGCCGATGCGGCCGATCCGGGGCAGACCGTGGAGAGCGTGCAGGGCCGCACCGAGCTGGAGAAGTTGCGCATCGCGCTGCAGGAGGCGATAAAAAAGCTGGACGAGGCCGACCCGGTGACCAACAAATCCAACATGGTCGTCATGGGGCCGGCGGCCCGGCCGGCCGGCGAGGCACCGCCGACGAGGATGCAGCTCATCGTCGCCGGAGCGCTGCTGTTCTTCCTGCTCGCGGTCATCGGCCATCTCACCGCCGCACGGATGAGTCGCCGACTGCGCACCGAACCGGAGATCGCCGCGGCGCTGGGCTCGGCGCTGCTGGGTACCGTCGACGTACCTGGTGACAGGCGCGCGCACCGGCCGGAAGGCAGTGGCCCGCGGGCCCGGATCCGCCGGCTGCTCGGCGTCGACATCCGGTGGGACATACCGACGCCGCGGGCGTCCGGCGACGAGGCCGGCAGGCAAATCCGCTACCGGCGGGTGTGCGCCCGCCTCCGGGACCGGCTGCCGGCCCCCCGGCGGCTGCTGGTGGTCGTACCCGAAGGCGACGAGATCGCCCGCCGGGCCGCCGGGCAGCTCGTCGCCGAGTCCAAGGGCGATCCTTCCCCATCCTCTTCGAGCAGGGGATACCCCATGCTGCGGGTGGTGGAGGTTTCGGTGGACCGGCCGATCGTGCCGGACCGCGACACCGAGTCCGGTGCCCTGGTCGTCCTCAGCGCGGGCAGCTGGACCGCGGGGGAGCTCGCCGGCATCGCCGAGGCGTGTGCGGACGCCGGGCATGAGGTCGTCGGCATCGTCGTCGCCGGAACTGTCCGGGCCCGTCCGGCGCGAACTGCCGACCGTCCTCCGGACGAGGCCACTCCGGCGCTCGCGGTGCGCGGCCACGCGACGGGAGGTTCAGTGTGACGACGAGCAAGACCGCGGAGTCGTCGGCCGCCACTCCGCTCCTTGACCTGCAGGCGCTGGTGGTGGCGGTGCGCAGGCGCCGCCGCCTCTGGTGCTCCATGGCTCTGCTGGGGCTGCTGGCCGGCGCGGCGATGGCGGTCCTGCTGCCGCCGCCGCCGACCGCGGTGACCAAAGTGCTGGTCGCGCATCAGGAGGACCAACCGAACGACACCGGAACGCTGATCCGCACCGACGCAGCGCTGCTGGGGACCACGCGGATCGCCGGCCAGGCCCTGCAGTCCCTCAAGTCCCCGGAAAAACCGGAAGACTTCATGGGGGACTACCGGGGTACCGGCTTGACCAACAACCTGCTGCAGATCGATGTGACAGGTGACAGCGACGCGGAAGCGGTGGCCCGGGCCAAGGCGCTGGCCGATGCGTTCGTCGCGGACCATGTGAGGCGGATGCGGGAGGCCGCGAAAGCCGAGTCCAAGGCCCTGCTCGACCAGCGTGACCGCGTGCGGGACGAACTCGCCGAGGTCAACAAGGCGATCGGAGACCGATCGCCGGGCAGCGACCCGGAAGCGTCGGCGAGCATCGAGTCGCTCTTCGCCCGCCGGGCCCAGCTCAACTCGCGGATCGCCGATTTCGACCAACGCGCCGCGGAGGCGCGCACCGGCACGCCCCGGGTCATCGCCGGCACGCAGATCGTGGACGCCCCGCACGCGGTGCGGCACTCCCTGCTCAAGGCCGCTGCCACCAACGCCGCGATCGGGCTCGTCCTCGGGCTCGTCCTCGGGCTCGCGGTGGCCGCGGTCGGCACGGTGGTGGCGGACCGCCCCGTGCTGCGCCGGGAGATCGCGGCGAACCTGGGCGCCTCGGTCATCGCGGAGCTGCCCCGCCGGTCGGGCAGGCTGTGGCGGCGCCGACGGATCCGGGCGGCACGGACAAGGCTCACCGTGTCCCTGGCGCGCACCGTGCGCGGTTCCGCGGAACCGGTGTCGCTGCTGGAACTGGGCTGTGCGCGCAGCACGAGCGTGATCGCCCTGGACCTCGCCAGGGCACTGGCGGCGGATGGGCCAGTGGTCATCATCGATGGTCTGCCCGGCCCGCAGCTCGCGGGCCGCCGCCCGAAGCCAGGAGACCCAACCGTGGTCAGCGGCGAGCGTGCCGCTGCCGTATCGCATCAGGAGCGCCGGTTCGGCGTCGGCTCGGTCGCGCCCGGCACCGCGTGGACCGACCTCCAGTACCTCGGTACCCAGACCGTGCTCGTCGTGCGTGCCGGGCACGGCAGCGCAGCATGGCTGCACACCGTGGCGCGGCAGCTCGCGGAGCAGCGCATTCCGGTGATCGGTGTGGTGCTGATCGACCCCGACCCGCGTGACCGGACCGACGGCACGCTGTGGGACGGGCTGCACATCGCGCTGCGGGGCCATGGCGAGCGGCCGGCCCGGAGATACGGGATGGGCCAACTACGGACGGAGCGGCAGCCGATGTGGGCCGCACGAGTCCCGGACAGCGACCAGGAGGCGCGGTAGGACATGTGTGGCATCGCAGGCACGTACCGATGGCCAGACGGGAAGGTCGTGACCGACCGGCTCACCGATACCCTCGCCCACCGCGGTCCGGACGGGACGGGCCGGTACAGCCACCCCGCCGGTGACGGCGAAGTGCACCTCGGGCACCGTCGGCTGGCCATCATCGACCTGTCCGGGACCGGCGCCCAGCCGATGGTCTCGGGCGGCCTCGTCCTGACGTACAACGGCGAGCTGTACAACGCGCCCGAGCTGCGAGCCGAACTGGCGGGCGCCGGGGTGCGCTTCCGTGGTACCTCCGACACCGAGGTGCTGCTGGAGGCCTGGCGGCGCTGGGGCACCGAATGCCTGCCCCGGCTGCGCGGCATGTTCGCGTTCGGGATATTCGACGAGCGCACCGGTGAACTGGTGCTGGCCCGCGACCAGTTGGGTATCAAGCCGCTCTTCCTGCTCCGGCGCGGCGAGGGCCTGGTGTTCGCCTCCGAGCTCAAGGCGCTCGCCGCCGTGACCGGCGGGTCGCTGGAGGTGGACCATGCGGCGCTGGTGGCCTCGCTGCTGTACTACTGGGTGCCGGACTCGCGCTGCGCGTTCCGCGAAGCGGAGAAGCTGCCGCCCGGGAGCTGGCTGAGGTGCCGGCCCGACGGCCGGGTGGAGCGCGGCCGGTTCTGGAACCTGAAGGACGTCGCCGCCGAGGGCCGGGAGCGGGCCCGGAGCGGCGAGCAGCCGGACCTCGCTGCCATCGTCGAGGAGTCGACTCGGCGCCACCTGCTCTCCGACGTGCCCGTGGCGACCTTCCTCTCCGGCGGTCTCGACTCCAGCTACCTGACCGCTCTGGCGGCCCGCCACCAACCCGGGATCTCCGCTTACACGATCGGGTTCCGCGCCGAGGACGCCAGGTTCGAGGCGATGCCGGACGACCTGCGCTATGCCCGGCGGGTGGCCGAGCGGTTCGGCGTCGATCTGCATGAGATCGAGATCGCTCCGAATGTGCTCGACCTGCTGCCGCGGATGACGTACCACCTGGACGAGCCGATCGGCGACCCCGCCGCGATCAACACGTTCCTGATCTGCTCGGCCGCCCGGGAGGCCGGGGTCAAGGTGATGCTCTCGGGGATGGGTGCCGACGAGCTGTTCGCCGGTTACCGCAAGCACCTGGCCAACCTGATCGCGCTGCGCTACCAGCGCGTCCCGCGGCCCCTGCGGCGCGGGGTGTCCAGGGCCGTGGACCGGCTGCCGGTGGCCACGGCCCGCCGGGGGTACCGGTCGGTGCGCTTCGCGAAGCGGTTCCTGTCCTTCGCCGAGCTGCCGGAGGAGACCGCGTTCCGGCGCAGCTACACCATGTACGACCAGGACGAGCTGCTCGCACTGATCGATCCGGACCTGGCCGGCACGGTCGAGGACGTGCTGACCGAGCATGCGGATGTCTACCAGGACAACGAGCTCGACGACTTCGTCAACCGCATGTGCCTGGGCGACGCCCGGATGTTCCTGCCGGGCCTGAACCTCACGTACACGGACCGGTCGAGCATGGCCGCGTCGACCGAGGTGCGGGTGCCGTATGTGGACGTCGAGGTGGTCAAGGCGGCGTTCGCGGTGCCCGGTGACCGCAAGATCGTCGGACGGCAGGGGAAGGCCGTCCTCAAGGATGCGGCCACCTCGATCCTGCCCCGGGAGATCGTGTACCGGCCCAAGGGCCTGTTCAGCGCCCCGCTGCGCGCCTGGATGAGCCGGGATCTGGCACCGCTGGTGCGCGAGGTGGTGCACGACGGCGTGCTCGTCCGTTCCGGGTTCCTGCGCCGCGACGCGCTGGCGCGGATGGTCGCCGAGGACGCCGCCGGGCAGCGGGACTTCTCCAAGCATCTGTGGCATGTGCTGACCCTCGAGTACTGGTATCGCGGCGCGACCTCCGGGTCCGGCCAGAAATCTCCCTTGACGGCGTAGAGACAAGAGGACTTCGGGTGAAACAGGTTGTGCAGAACTACAAGAGCGGCGAGCTGGCGCTGCTCGACGTGCCGGTGCCGGGGTGCAAGCCGGGCGGTGTGCTGGTCCGCAGCGCCTACTCGCTGATATCCACCGGGACCGAGCTCATGAAGGTGTCCGAGGCCGGCATGTCGATGCTGGGCAAGGCCCGCTCTCGGCCTGATCAGGTGGCCAAGGTCGTGCAGAGCGTGGCCACCAACGGGGTGCCCGCCACCTACCGCAAGGTGATGGGCAAGCTGGACTCCTACACGCCGCTCGGCTACTCGCTGTGCGGGATGGTCGAGCAGGTCGGCGCCGGGATCGACGATGTGAAGGTCGGCGACCTCGTGGCCTGCGCCGGCAATGAGCACGCGCTGCACGCCGAGCTGAACTGGGTGCCGAAGAACCTCTACGCCCGGGTGCCGGACGGCCTCGCGCCGCGGCACGCGGCCTTCGGCACCGTCGGGTCGATCGCGTTGCAGGGCGTCCGCCGCGGTGAGCCACAGCTCGGCGACGTGGCGCTGGTCATCGGCCTCGGGCTGATCGGGCAGTTGGTGGTGCAGCTCCTCGCCGCCTCGGGAGTCCGCGTGATCGGGGCCGACCCCGACCCGGTGCGCTGCGAGCTCGCCGAGCGCCTGGGCGCGGCGGCCTGCGGCGATCCCGCCTCCGCGGCCGTGGAGGCTTCCGTCGCCGAACTCACCGGCGGCCTGGGCGTGGACCAGGTGTATCTGGCCGCCGGCGGCGGCAGCAACCAGCCCGTCGAGCTGGCCGCCCGGATGAGCCGGGACCGCGGCCGGGTCGTCGACATCGGCAAGTGCCGCCTGGACCTGCCGTGGAACGCGTACTACGAGAAGGAGCTCGACGTCCGGTTCTCCCGCAGTTACGGCCCCGGGCGCTACGACCCGGAGTACGAGCTCGAGGGGCGCGACTACCCGATCGGCTACGTGCGCTGGACCGAGCGCCGCAACCTGGCGTGTTTCCTCGATCTCCTCGCCCGCGGCAGCGTCGACGTGGAGCCCTTGGTCTCCCACATAGCCGACTTCGATGACGCCGTCGAGACGTACCAGCGCCTGAAGGACGGCGACCTGAAGGCCGTGGCTGTGCTGTTCCGGTATCCCGAGCGGAAAGAGGAAGCGGCGGAAGCGGAGGCCCCGGCGGTGGCCGTGCCCGCGGTGCGACGCGGCGGCGGAGTGTCCACCCCGGCCCGGTACGCCAACGCGTCGGTGCGGCTGGCGTTCGTCGGCGCGGGAAACTACGCGACGTCGATGCTGCTGCCGCACCTGGAACGGCGCGACGGCGTCGAGTTGGCCACGGTCGTCACCACTACGGCGCTGTCCGCGGCCAACGCGAAGCGGAAGTTCGGCTTCGCCGAGGCGACCACCGATCTCGACGCCGTGCTCGGCGACCCGTCCATCGACGCGGTGTTCGTGGTCACCCGCCACAGCTCGCACGCCGAACTGACCCAAAGGGCGCTGCGGGCCGGCAAGGCGGTGTTCGTGGAGAAGCCGTTGGCGCTCACCGAGGACGAGCTGGCCGGCGTGCTCGCGGCGGTGGAGGAGTCCGGCAACGACCGGCTGCAGGTGGGCTTCAACCGCCGGTTCGCGCCGCTGCTGCAGGAGGCCAGAAAGCGGTTCGGTTCCCGGACCGGGCCGGGAAACGTCCGCTACCTGGTCAACGCGGGCCGCCTCGAGCACGGCAGCTGGTACCTCCAACAGGGCACCGAGGGCTCGCGGTTCGCCGGCGAGGGCGGACACTTCATCGACACGGTGAGCTGGCTGCTCGGGGCCGACCCGGTCTCGGTGTACGCGGTCGCCACGTCCGGCAACGAGGACCTGCAGGTCGTGCTGCGCTACCCGGACGGGTCCACCGCCACCATCGCTTACGTCACCACTGGCTCGCCGGGCTTCCCCAAGGAGACGCTGGACCTGATCGCGGACGGCAAGGTGCTGCGGCTCGACGACTTCGTCCGTGCCTCGGTGTACAGCGGCAACCGGTGGGTGAGTTCGCGGCTGCCCAAGGCCCGGGACAAGGGCCAGTCCGCCGAGCTGGCCGCGTTCATCAAGGCCGTACGGACCGGCCGGCCGATGCCGGTGCCGCTGGAGTCGCTGGCCGCCACCACAGCGGCCACCCTCGCCGTGCAGGCCGGCCTGGCCGGCGGTGCGCCGGTGACGTTGGCGAGGGCGCGATGACCATGAGCGCAGGCTGGTACCTGCGGCGGTTGTCCCGGATGGGACCGCGGGAGGTCGGCGGCCGGGTGGGCGACGCGGTGCGCAGGCGGCGGTGGCGGTCGGCGCTGCCGGACTGCCCGAGTGTGACCGGCGCCCGGTTCACCGCGGTACTGCCCGCGGGGACGATCGCCGCGGTGCCACCGGACGCCGCGAAACGTCTCATCGCCGAGGCGGACCGGCTGATGGCCGGGCACGCCGAGTACTTCGGGGTGGACCGCGACGACCTGGCCGACCCGGACTGGTGGTACGACCCGAAGACCGGACGCCGGGCTCCCTCGGGCTACGCCTTCGACGTGCCGTACCGGAACGAGGACGCGGTCGGGGACATCAAGCAGATCTGGGAGCCGTCCCGGCATCAGTACCTCACCCAGCTCGCCGCCGCCTACGCGATCACCGGGGACGAGCGGTACGCCGAGCGAGTGGCCGAGCACCTGCGGTCATGGTGGTCGGCCAACCCACCGCTGCGCGGCGTCCATTGGACCAGCGGCATCGAGCTGGGCATCCGGCTGCTGTCCTGGGTGTGGATCCGCCGGCTGCTCGACGGCTGGCCCGGCGCGGCCGCTCTGTTCGAGGGCAACCCGGTGGCGCTGAACCAGATCTGGCACCACCAGCGCTGGCTGGCCGCCTTCCCCAGCCGGGGGTCTTCGGCGAACAACCACGTCATCGCTGAGGCCGCCGGGCAGTTCGCCGCGGCCTGCGCGTTCGGATGGTTCCCCTCCTCGGCGCGCCTGCGAACCGACGCGCTGCGATCGCTGGAGCGGCAGCTGCGCAGCAACACCTTCGGCTCCGGCCTCAACCGCGAGCTGGCCACCGAGTATCACGGACTGGTGCTGGAGCTCGGCCTGGCCGCGGTGGCCGAGGCGGATGCCGCGGGCGTGCCGGTCCCCGCGTCGATCCGGCTGGTGCTGCTGCGGATGACCGACGCGCTCGCGGCCATCGTGGACAGCCGGCTACGGCCGCCGCGCCAGGGGGACGCGGACGACGGGCACGGTCTGGTCGTGGACGGCGCGGGCACCGACCGCTGGGCCTCGCTGCTGGCCACCGGGGACGCCGTGTTCGGCCGGCTCGCCTGGTGGCCGGCGGTGACCGGCACCGATGTGCGCACCCCGCTGCTGGCCGCGCTCATCAAACCCACTGAACTGTCCGTGACCCGTCCTCCGAGCCGACCGGACCGTTTCGCCGACGCGGGGCTCACCATTCTGCGTGGTCCGGAGGAGATCTGGTGCCGCTGCGACGGTGGTCCGCACGGCTTCCTGTCCATCGCCGCGCATGCTCACGCGGACGCGCTGTCCGTGGAGGTCCGGCACGACGGGGTCGACGTGCTCGCCGACCCGGGGACGTACTGCTACCACGGGCAGCCCGAGTGGCGGCAGTACTTCCGGTCGACCCTCGGCCACAACACCCTGCAGCTGGACGGCGGTGACCAGTCCGTCTCCGGCGGCCCGTTCCTGTGGACCCGGCATGCCCGCAGCCGTGTCCTGGCCGCGGACACATCGGGCGAGGGTGTGGCCCGCTGGTGTGCCGAGCACGACGGCTACCAGGGCTCCGTGCACCGCCGCCGGGTGGAACTGACGGCCGCGGCCAAGGAGCTGAGGGTGGTGGACGAGGTGCGCGGCCCGCGCCGGGACGTGCGCCTGGCGTTCCACCTCGGCCCGGCGATCGCCGCGGACCTGGTGGACAACCGGGCACAGCTCACCTGGACCCGGGACGGCGAGGACCGCTCCGCGGTGCTCGACCTGCCCGGGCGGCTGTCCTGGCGGGCACATCGCGGCGAGACCGGACCGCCGCTGGGCTGGTACTCCGCCGGCTTCGGGCGCAAGGAACCCACCACGACACTGGTCGGCACCGGCTTCGCCGACGGTGCGCAGGGGTTCACCACCGTACTCAGGTTCCGCGGCTAGGAGGCGTGGTGATCAAGTGGCGGAACTGGGCGTTACCGGTGGCGGCGCCGGTGCTCGTCCTGCTGGCGGCGACCGGCTGTGAGAGCACGCCGGGCGCCCCGGCGGCGGAGCCGACCGCTGCGCCGTCCACGTCCACGGTCCGGTCCGTGTCCCGGGTGTGCGCCAATCCCGCCGCCGGGCCGGCGAAGGCGCCGGCGGGCGCGGTGACGGTCGACCCGGCGGTGGTCGGTGACCTGGCGGCGAAGACCAAGAGCAACCCGCCGAACACCACGTTCTGGCTTCGACCGGGCAAGCACAGGCTCGACCCGGACCGCTATGCCCAGGTCATCCCCAAGAAGGGGAACCGCTACATCGGCGCGCCGGGCGCGGTGCTCGACGGCCGGAAGAAGAACCAGTACGCGTTCGGCGGCACCGCCCGCAGCGTCACCATCCGCTACCTGACCGTGCGACGTTTCGTGGCGCCGCCGGACGAGGGCGTGGTCAACCATGACTCGGCCGACGGGTGGGTGATCGAGCACGCGACGATCCAGGACAACTCCGGCGCCGGGCTGATGGCCGGTGCCCGCCAGCAAGTGCGCGCCAGCTGCCTGCGCGACAACGGCCAGTACGGCATGAACGCGTACAAGGCCAAAGGCCGTATCAGCGGCCTGGTGGTCGAGGGCAACGAGATCGTGGGCAACAACACCGGCGACTGGGAGCGGCGGCGGAAGGGCTGCGGCTGCACCGGAGGCATCAAGTTCTGGGCCGTCAACGGCGCCGACGTACGCGGAAATTGGGTGCACGACAACCGTGGAACCGGGTTGTGGGCGGACACCAACAACAACGACTTCCGCATCGAGAACAACCTGCTCGAGGACAACGACGGTGCCGCGCTGATCTACGAGACCAGCTACAACGCGGTCATCCGGAACAACACGATCCGGCGGAACAACTGGGTCGAGGGCCGCAGGGAAGCCGACCGCGGCGACAACTTCCCGTTCGCGACCGTCTACCTGTCCGAGTCAGGCGGCGAACCACGGATCAAAGCCCGCACCGACAAGATCGAGATCTACCGGAACGTGCTGGAGAACAACTGGTCCGGGATCACCCTGTGGGAAAACGCCGACCGGTTCTGCAACAGCCCGGCCAACACCTCGTCAGGTGCCTGCACCTTGCTGGTCCGGGACACCGGCAGCTGCGCGAAACCGGCGATCGCCAAAGCACCGCTCTACGCCGACTGCCGGTGGAAGACCCAGCGGGTGGACATCCACGACAACCGCTTCGTGCTGGACAAGTCCGTCGTCAAGTGCACGGTGAAGTGCGACCGAATGGCGGTGCTGGCCAACTACGGCACCTATCCGGACTGGTCGCCGTACCAGGGCGAAGGGGTGGCCGAGGCGATCACCCACAAGCAGCACAACCGCTGGCACGACAACGTCTACCTCGGACCATGGATGTTCGTCGCCTACGACCCGAGCCGGGTGCTCGACCTCGGGCAGTGGCAGGGCACGCCGTACCAGCAGGACGCGGGCAGCACCTTCCGCGCACGGGACGGTGGTTGAGATGGGCGCGGGTCGCACACCGAAGATCGTCGGGACAGTCTGGGGCCTGCTGGTCCTCAACACGCTCGGCTCCGCGGGGGCGAAGACCATCGTCCCGCTGCCCCGCTCCCTCATCCAGATGGTTACCATGGGCGCGCTGGTCGCCGCGTTCGCGCTGGCGCTCGCGGTCAATCTCCGGCTGCGCATCCGAGCCAGTGCGTACGTGTTCCTGCTCACCCTGCTGCTGGTGACGAGCGTGATCTCCAGCGTGCACCTGGAGTCCGGGTTCGGCGCGCTGTTCCGCTGCGCCCGGCTGGCTCTCTTCGTCGGCACGCTGTGGCTGCTCAGCCGCTGGTGGGACGGCGGCCTGACGTTCGTCCGGTACCACATCCGGATGTACTTCGCGGTGCTCGCGTCGGTGGCAGCCGGCCTGGTCATCTCACCGGGCGCGGCCCTGCCCGGCCTCTACGGCGGGCGGCTGGTCGGCGCGTTGTGGCCGCTCACCCCGCCGCAGATCGGACAGTACGCGGCGGTGATCATCGGGCTCACCGTGCTGCTCGTACTGGGCCGCCGGACCGACAGGGCCGGCGCGGCGGTGGTCATCGTGCCGTCACTCGTCCTGCTCGCGCTGACCCATACCCGGACGGCCACGCTCGGCCTGTTCATCGGCCTGGCGTTGGCGATCGGCTCGCTCCTCCTCACCAGCGCCGCGGCCCGCCGCTTCTTCACCTGGGCGGTGCTGTGCGCCACGGTGGCCGCGGTGGGGTTCGCCTCCGTGCTCCAGGCGTGGTTCCTGCGCGGACAGAGCAAGGAGAACTTCTCGAGCCTCACCGGTCGGGCCAAGGTCTGGGACGCCCTGCTGGCCGCGCCCCGGACGACCGGGGAGAAGTGGTTCGGCGTGGGCCTGGGCGACAAGTCGTTCGGCGGGCTGCCGATCGACAACAGCTGGCTGGCCGTCTACAACGAGCAGGGTCTGGTCGGCGTCAGCCTTGTCGCGGCCATCATCATCGTGCTGGGCGGCGTCGCGTTGCTGCGGCCACCGTCGCTGCAGAGGGCCTGCGCGATCTTTCTGATCAGCTACTGCGCGATCGCGTCGTACACCGAGGCCGGCCTTGGCGACGCCTCGCCGTATCTGCTGCATCTGGCCCTGGCCGCCTCGCTGCTGGCGGCACCCGCCGCGGCCGCTCCGCTCGCGACGCCCGAGCTCCCTCGACGACACATCCCGCGCTGGGCCCGGAGATCGGAGGTTCCTTGAGCATGCACGTCCTCGTGGTGCACAACCGCTACGCCTCGGCGCAGCCGAGCGGGGAGAACAAGGTCGTCGACCAGGAGGTGGAGCTGCTGCGCGCGGCCGGCCATCAGGTCGAGGTGTTCGAGCGGCGCAGCGACGACATCGCCGCCCGGTCCCTCCTCGGCAAGGCCGCGGTGCCGCTCCTCGTGCCGTGGAACCCGGCGGTCCGTGCGGAGCTCGCCGCCCGGCTGCGCACCGAGCGGCCGGACGTGGTGCACGTCCACAACGTCTTCCCGCTCCTGTCGCCCGCGGTGCTTGCCGCCTGCGCCGACGCCGGCGTGCCCGCCGTCGCCACGCTGCACAACTACACCCAGGTCTGCCCTCCCGGCACGCTGCAGCGGGACGGCCGGCCGTGCACCGAGTGCGTCGGGTCGGCGGTGTCCCTGCCCGCCGTCCGGCACGGCTGCTACCGGAGTTCCCGCCTTGCGACGGTGCCGCTCGCGGTCAGCCTGTCGGTCAACCGGCGGCGATGGTGGTCCGGCGTGGAGCGGTTCTTCTGCATCTCCGCGGCGCAGCGCGACGTCCTGATACGGGCCGGTATGCCGGCCGAGCGGCTGGCGGTGAAGCACAACTTCGTGCCCGACCCGGGCGCCTGCCGAGTAGACGGGGGAGAGCATCTGCTCTATCTCGGCCGCCTCGCGGAGACCAAGGGCATACGGCTGCTCATGGCCGCGTGGGACGAGATCGCGGCGAGCGGCGGTGTGGGCGTACCGCTCGTGATCGCGGGCACGGGGCCGCTGGAGCGGGAGGTGACCGCCTGGGCGGCGGGCCGGGACGACGTGGCTTACGTCGGCCTGTTGGACGCGGCGGAGTGCGCCAAGGCCATCGCGCGATCGGTCGCCGTGGTGGCTCCCTCGACGTGGCTGGAGGCGTTCGGCCTGGTGGTCGTGGAGGCGATGGCGGCCGCGGTCCCGGTCGTCGCCGCCGGCCACGGCGCCTTCGTCGAACTCGTCGAGGACGGCGTGACCGGGCTGCTGCACCAGCCGGGCGAGCCCGCCTCGCTCGCGTCCTGCATACGCCGGATCACGGGCGAGCGGGCCCTGGGCCAGGAGATGGGCCGGGCGGCCCGACGCCGTTACGAGCAGGGGTTCAGCCCGGCCGTCGGCCTCGAGCGCCTGGTGGAGGGGTACCGCACCGCGATCGCGGGTCGGTCGGATCAATGGGGGACGAAATCAATGGGGGGCAGTAAATGACACGATGCCGACTCTGCGGCTCGGAAGCGATGGCGAGCGTCGTCGACCTCGGGGCGACGCCACCATGTGAGAGCTTTCTCGCCGCGGACCAACTGGACCAGCCGGAGCCCGCGTACCCGCTGCACCTGCGGGTCTGCACCGACTGCTGGCTCGCGCAGATCCCTCCGCTGATCACGCCGGAGGAGACGTTCAAGGAGTACGCGTACTTCTCCTCGTACTCGACCTCCTGGGTGGAGCACGCGCGCACGTTCGTCGCCGACGCCGTACAGCGCCTTGGTCTCGGCTCAGACGCCTTCGTGGTCGAGGTCGCGAGCAACGACGGGTATCTGCTGAGGCATGTGGTGGACCGGGGAATCCGCTGCCTCGGCATCGAGCCGTCGGTGAACGTCGGCGCGGTGGCGCGCGACGCGGGCGTGCCCACGCTCACCGAGTTCCTGAGCCCGGAGACCGGCTCGGCCGTCCGCGAGGAGCACGGCCCGGCGAACCTGGTCGTGGCGAACAACGTGTACGCGCACATCCCCGACGTCGTCGGATTCACCCAGGGGCTGCGCGCCCTGGTCGCCGACGACGGCTGGGTCTCCATCGAGGTGCAGCACCTGCTGACCCTGATGGAGGAGAACCAGTACGACACGATCTACCACGAGCACTTCCAGTACTACACGGTCGCGTCCGCGATCCGGGCGCTGGCGAGCGGCGGACTCGCGCTCGTGGACGTCGAGTTGCTGCCCACGCACGGCGGCTCCATCCGGCTGTGGGCCCGGCCGGCCGAGGTGGCCGGCGAGCCGACGAATGGGGTATCCCCTGCTCTGGGGGCCCCTCCCGGCCGAAGGCTGGGGGAGGAGCCGAGGGCTTGGGGAAGGGTGGCCGACGTGCTGGCCCGGGAGAAGGCCGCCGGGCTGCGGGAGTTGTCCGGGTACACCGAGTTCTCCGCCCGGGTGGCCAAGGTGCGCCGGGATCTGCTGCGGTTCCTCATCGAGGCGGCCGAGCGCGGCGAGACGGTCGTCGGCTACGGCGCCCCGGGCAAGGGCAACACCCTGCTCAACCACTGCGGCATCCGGCCCGACCTGCTCGCGTACACGGTCGACCGCAACCCCTACAAGCACGGCAGGTTCACTCCGGGCACCCGCATCCCGATCCTGCCGCCCGAGCGGATAGCCGCCGACAAGCCGGACTACGTGCTCGTCCTCCCGTGGAACCTGCGGGCCGAGCTGGTCGAGCAGCTGTCCTTCGTGCACGACTGGGGCGGCCGACTGGTCTTTCCCATCCCGGAACTGAGCATTGCCGAGGTCGCGTCTTGAAAGGGCACAGCATGAAGGTCGTTCTGTTCTGCGGCGGTTACGGGATGCGGATGCGGAGCGGTGCCGCAGACGACGTGCCCAAGCCGATGGCGATGGTCGGCCCCAGGCCGCTGATCTGGCACGTCATGCGCTACTACGCGCACTTCGGGCACACGGAGTTCATCCTGTGTCTCGGGTACGGGGCGCACCACATCAAGGACTTCTTCCTCAACTACGAGGAGACGACGTCCAACGACTTCGTGCTGCGAGGCGGGCGGACCGAGCTGCTGTCCACCGACATCTCGGACTGGACGATCACGTTCGCGCAGACCGGCGTCGAGTCGCCGATCGGCGAGCGGCTGCGCCGGGTGCGGCACCACCTGGACGGCGACGAGATGTTCCTCGCCAACTACGCCGACGTGCTGACCGACGCCCCGCTGCCGGAGATGATCGACCGGTTCGCCCGGCGCGACGCGGGTGCGTCGATGATGGTGGTGCCGCCGCAGTCGTCGTTCCACTGCGTGGAGTTGGGCGAGGACGGCCTGGTGGGCGGCATCACCGCGGTCGGCGAACTGC
This sequence comes from Streptomyces sp. MK37H, assembly GCF_018035285.1. NCBI lineage: Bacteria > Bacillati > Actinomycetota > Actinomycetes > Kitasatosporales > Streptomycetaceae > Streptomyces > Streptomyces sp. MK37H. Next base: position 18,971 of record NZ_JAAAYH010000048.1, read on the forward strand.
CGCTGTGGGAGAACGGCGGCTACTTCGTGCTCCGCCAGGAGGTCTTCGACCACATACCGGAGAACGGGGACCTGGTCGCCGACGGATGCGCCCAACTGGCCAAGCGCGGCCGGTTGGCGGCGCACCAGCACCGCGGCTTCTGGAAGCCGACCGACACCGTGAAGGAGCGGGCCGCGCTCGATGCCGCCTACGCCCGGGGCGACCGTCCGTGGGCCGTGTGGGAGCGGGACAGCGCCGGAGCACGGGCGTGATCCGGCTGGGCGCCGGGCGCCTGCAGAGGATCGTCGCCGTCGGCGCGCACTGCGACGACATCGCCATCGGCGCCGGCGGCACGCTGCTGACGCTGTGCCGTGCGCGGCCGGGCATCCGCGTCGACGCCCTGGTGCTGTCCGGCGGCGGCAGCGAGCGGGAGCAGGAGGAGCAGGCCGCGCTCGCCGCCTTCTGCCCGGACGCCGACCTGCGGCTGACCGTGCACAAGCTCCCCGACGGCCGGCTGCCCGCGCACTGGGAAGAGGCCAAGGCCGCGGTCGAGGAACTGCGCGCGCGGACCGAGCCGGATCTGGTGCTGGCGCCGCGCACCGATGACGCGCACCAGGATCACCGCGGCCTGGCGAAGCTGATACCCACCGCCTTCCGCGACCACCTCGTGCTCGGCTACGAGATCGTCAAGTGGGACGGCGACCTCGGCCGTCCGGCGGCGTACCAGCCACTGTCGCCGGAGATCGCCGAACAGAAGGTGCGGCTGCTGCAGGAGCACTACCCCTCGCAGCGGCACCGGCCCTGGTACGACCGGGAGGCCTTCCTCGGCCTCGCGCGGATCCGCGGCATCGAATGCCACGAGCGATACGCCGAGGCGTTCGCCGTCACCAAACTCACGCTCAACCTGGGGGGTTGAACCTTGCGCGTACTGCTGACCGGACACCAGGGCTATCTGGGAACCGTCATGGCCCCGGTCCTCGCCGCCGCCGGGCACGAGGTCGTCGGCCTCGACGCCGGCCTGTTCGCCGACTGTGTGCTGGGCCCGACGCCCGCGGACCCTCCCCCAGTCGGCGCTGACGCGCCTGTGGGCGGTGCCCCCAGGCACCGGGTGGACCTGCGCGATGTCACGGCCGACCACGTGGCCGGGGTGGACGCCGTGATCCACCTGGCCGCGCTCTCCAACGACCCGCTGGGATCGCTGGCGCCGGAGCTCACCTACGACATCAACCACCACGCGTCCGTGCGGCTGGCCCGGCTGGCCCGCGACGCCGGAGCGCGGCGCTTCCTGTACGCGTCGACCTGCTCGGTCTACGGCGCCGCCGGCGGCGACGACCTGGTGGCCGAGGACGCCCCGCTGCGCCCGGTGACGCCGTACGCGGAGTCCAAGGTGCGGGTGGAGGACGACCTGCACGCGCTGGCCGACGGCGACTTCAGCCCGGTGTTCATGCGCAACGCCACCGCCTTCGGCTACTCGCCCCGGCTGCGTGCCGACATCGTGCTGAACAACCTGGTGGGTCACGCGCTCCTGTCCGGCGAGGTGCTGGTGCTCTCCGACGGCACCCCCTGGCGCCCGCTGGTGCACGCCGTCGACATCGCACGGGCCTTCACGGCCGCGCTGACCGCACCGCGCGAAGCGGTGCACGACCGGGCGTTCAACATCGGCAGCGAGGTCAACAATGTCACGGTCGCCGAGATCGCCGGGCAGGTCGCCGAGGCGGTGTCCGGCTCGAAGGTGGTGATCACCGGGGAGACCGGTGCCGATCCTCGGTCGTACCGGGTGGACTTCTCCCGGTTCCGCGCCGCGGTGCCCGGCTTCGACTGCGAGTGGACGGTGAAGCAGGGCGCGCTCGAACTCGCCGACGCCTACCGGGAACACGGGCTGACCCGGGAGGACTTCGAGCAGCGCTTCACCCGCCTTGCCGTGCTGCGCGCGGCGTCCGACGCCGGCACCGTCGACGACACCCTGCGGTGGCGCCGGTGACTGCGCACGGCGACGAGATGTACGCGCTGGTGGAGCGGCTGTACCCGCTGTGCCGGAGCATCACCGGCGACGGTGTGCGCGCCACCCTGGAGATCGTCGGCGAGTACATCCCGCTGCAGGTGCACGAGGTGCCGACCGGGACCCAGGTGCTCGACTGGACGGTGCCGCAGGAGTGGAACATCCGGGACGCGTACGTCGCCGACAGCAGCGGCAAGCGGGTCGTCGACTTCGCCGAGTCCAGCCTGCACGTGCTCGGCTACAGCGTTCCGGTGTCGGCGACCATGCCGCTGGCCGAGCTTCGCGCGCATCTGCACACCCTGCCGGACCACCCGGCCTGGGTGCCGTACCGCACCAGCTACTACCAGCCGGAATGGGGGTTCTGCCTGGCCCAGGAGACCTTGGACGCGCTGCCGGACGGCGAGTACGAGGTGTGCGTCGACTCCACACTCACCGATGGCCATCTCACCTACGCCGAGCACATCGTCCCCGGGCAGGTCGCCGACGAGGTGATCGTCTCCTGCCACGTCTGCCACCCGTCGCTGGCCAACGACAACCTGGCCGGCATCGCCGTGGCGACGTTCCTGGCGCGGGCGCTGGCGGAGCAGACGCCGTACTACACCTACCGGTTCTTGTTCGCGCCCGGCACCATCGGGGCGATCACCTGGCTGGCCCGCAACGCGGAGCGGGTGGAACAGGTCAAGCACGGCCTCGTGCTGGCCTGCGCCGGGGACCCGGGCCAGTTGACGTACAAGCAGAGCAGGCGCGGCGACGCGGAGATCGACCGGGTGCTGCGGCACGTGCTGTCCGCCTCCGAACGCCCGCACCGGGTAGCCGAGTTCACCCCGTACGGCTACGACGAGCGGCAGTTCTGCTCGCCCGGGTTCGACCTCGGCGTGGGCTCGCTCACCCGGACCCCGTACGCGGGCTACCCCGAGTACCACACCTCGGCGGACAACCTGGACTTCGTATCCCCGGAGGCGATGGCGGACACCCTCGCCGTCTGCCGCGAGGCGTTCGCCGTCCTCGACCGCAACCGGCGGTACCTCAACCTCAGCCCCTACGGCGAACCACAGCTGGGCCGACGCGGGTTGTACGACGCGCTCGGCGGCCGCAGCGACACCAAGCAGGCCCAGATGGCCATGCTCTGGGTGCTCAACCTCTCCGATGGCGAGCACAGTCTGCTGGACGTCGCCGAGCGGTCCGGGCTGCCGTTCGACACCGTCGCCGACGCGGCCGGCGCCCTGCACGGCGCCGGGCTGATCAAGGCATGACGCCGATGACCACCAAGGGGGAGAAGACGACGGCATCGGCGGCCCGGGGCAGACACGCCCAGCCGAACGCCAGGCGGGCCATAGCCGGCCGGCTGTCCTGGGGACTGGCCGACCAGGCGGCCTCCAGCATGTCCAACTTCCTGGTCGGGATGTACGTGGCGCGCTCGCTTGGGGTGGCCGCGTTCGGCGTGTTCAGCCTGGTCTGGGTGACCTACGGCGTGGTGCTCAACGTCTCCCGCGGGCTGGCCTCCGACCCGCTCGTGGTGCGCTTCAGCGGCGTGCCGGAGGCGTCTTGGCGCACGGCGGCGGCCCGAGCGTCGGGTACCGCGCTCGGCGTCGGCAGTGCCATCGGCGCGGCGAGTCTGGTGGCCGGGCTGAGTCTCGGCGGACGCGCGGGGGCCGCGTTCGCCTGCCTCGGCGTGCTGCTGCCGGGGCTGCTGCTGCAGGACGCCTGGCGTTTCTCGTTCTTCGCCGCGGGCAACGGGCGGAAGGCGTTCGTCAACGACTTCGTGTGGGGCGTCGCGCTCGTCCCGGCCTTGGTGGTCGCGGCCCGCGTGGGCAGCGTGGCCGGTTTTGTACTCGCCTGGGGCGGGACGGCCGCGTTGGCCGCCGTGTACGGCTGCCTCCAGTCCGGCATCCGGCCCCAGCCGACCGGAATGCGCGCGTGGCTTCGCGAGCAGCGCGACCTCGGCTACCGGTACCTGGTCGAGAACGTCGGTGTCAGCGGCGCGAGCCTGCTGCGGGCGTACGGGCTCGGCGCCATCGTCGGGGTCAGCGCGGTGGGTGTGGTCCGGGGCGTCGAGCTGCTGCTCGGCCCGTTCCTCGCAGTGCTGATGGGCCTTTCGCTGGTCACCGTCCCGGAGGCGGCACGGGTGCTGCGGCAGGCCCCGCACCGGCTGGGCAAGTTCTGCCTCCTGCTCGGCGGCGGGCTGGCCGCCGCCGCGCTGCTCTGGGGCGCGGCGCTGCTTCTGGTACCGGACCGGCTCGGCGAACACGGGCTCGGTGAAGTCTGGCGCGGCGCCTCCGAACTCATCGTGCCGGCCTCGCTCGGCGTCGCGGGCGCCGGCCTCGGCGTCGGCGCGGCGGCCGGGCTGCGCGCCCTCGCCTCGGCCCGGCGCAGCCTGCGCTGCCAACTGTTCGCCTCCGCCTGCTATGTCGGCGGCGGGGTTGGCGGGGCGGCCGTGGCCGGCACGGTCGGCTCGGCCTGGGGCGTCGCCGCCGCGAACGTCAGCGCCGCGGCCGTGTGGTGGCTGCAGCTGCGGTCCGCTCTGCGCGAGCGCCGGCACAACACCATCCGCGAAGTGAGGACGACATGACCCACCATCCCCGGCTCAGCATCGGTCTGCCCGTGTACAACGGCGAGGAGTACCTCGCCGAATCGCTCGACGCTCTGCTCGGCCAGACCTACGAGGACTTCGAGCTGGTCATCTCCGACAACGCCTCGACCGACGGGACCCAGGACATCTGCCACAAGTACGCCGCGATGGACTCACGCATCCGGTACATACGGCTTCCCCGGAACATCGGCGCCGCGCCGAACCACAATTACGTGTTCACCGAATGCCACGGCGAACTGTTCAAGTGGGCCTCGCACGACGACCTGTACGCCCGGGACCTGCTGCGGCGCTGTGTGGAGGCCCTGGACGAGCGGCCGGACGTGATCCTCGCGCACGCCGACCAGGCGGTCATCGACGGCGACGGCCAGGTGAAGGTCCCGTACGAGTACAAGCTCGCCACCGACTCGCCGCATCCGCCGGAGCGCTTCCGCAGTCTGCTGTTCGAGCCCGGCGGCGACGACTTCTACGGGGTGATCCGGGCCGACGTGCTGCGCCGGGTGAAGCCGCTCGACAGCTACCACCACGCGGACCGCACGTTCGTTGCCGAGATCACCCTGCACGGGCCCTTCCACCAGGTGCCGGAGCTGCTGTACTTCCGCCGTGACCACCCCACCCGCGCCGAGCGGGCGAACCCGTCCAAGCGCTCCCGGTGCGTGAACCTGGACCCGCGCCGGGCGGGCCCGCTGCACCCGACGCCCCGGCTACTCGCCGAGTACCTGTGGGGCTTCGTCGCAGCGATCCGGCGGGCGCCGTTGTCCCCGGCCGACCGGCGCGCGTGCTACCGCCACATGGCCGCGTGGATGGCCAGCCGGACCCGGCCGGGTGTCGGCGAGCGGGTCGAGGACCGCGCCCCGGTCGACCCAGGCCGGCTCACGGTCTCCGTCGACGCAATCGTCGCCGGCCGCGATGGGAGGCAGGCATGACCTCCACGAACAAAACTCAGGTGCGCGTCGGGCTGTTCGGCCTGTTCGGCGCAGGCAACTCCGGCAACGACGGGTCGCTCGAGGCCATCCTCGGGTACCTGCGCACTGAGCACCCGGAGGCGGTCGTGGACGCGCTCTGCGGCGGGCCCGAGGTCGTCACGGCCCGGTACGGGATCCCCGCGACGCGGCTGAACTGGAACCGCGGTGAGTACCGGACCGCGTCGAGCGTCGCCGCTATCGCGACGAAGGGTCTGGGCAAACTCGTCGACGCCGTCCGCACCGCCGCCTGGGTGCGCCGGCACGACGTGGTGATCGTGCCGGGCACGGGCGTCCTGGAGACCACGCTGCCGCTGCGGCCATGGGGCTTCCCGTACTCGCTGTTCCTGCTCTGCGCGAGCGGCCGGCTGCTTCGCACCCGGGTCGCCCTGGTCAGCGTCGGTGCCTCCGAGATCGGCCACCGGGCGACCCGAACCCTGGTGCGCTGGTCGGCGCGGCTGGCCGCGTACCGGTCGTTCCGGGGCCCCCACTCCCGCGACGCGATGCGGGAGATGGGCGTGGCCACCGCGCGCGACGAGGTCTATCCGGACCTCGCCTTTTCCCTGCCGACGCCGCGGGCGAGCGTGCCCTCGGGCCCGCCGGGCCCGGTCTGCGTCGGCGTCATGGCCTGGCACGGCAGCAACGACGAGCGCGCCCGGGCCGAGGAGATCCACCGGCGTTACCTCGACGGGACGATCCGCTTCGTCCACGCGCTGGTCGAGGACGGCAGGCCGGTCCGGCTGCTCACCGGGGACGAGCTCGACCGGCCGGTGGCGGCCGCGGTCCTCGACGCGGTGGACTCGCCGCTGGTCACCGTTGCCGAGGCGGCCTCGCTTGCCGACCTGATGAAGGAGGTGGCGGCTGCCGACACCGTGGTGGCTGCCCGGTACCACAACCTGGTCTGCGCGCTGAAGGTCGGCACGCCGACGCTCGCACTCAGCTATTCGGTGAAGAGCGACGATCTCATGGCTCTGATGGGACTGGACGCGTACTGCCACTCCGCTCGCGAGGTCGACGCCGACCGGTTGCTCGAGCAGTTCCGGGAGCTGGAGCAGCGATCGGCGGAGCTGCGACGGACCCTTCCCGAGCGGAACCAGGACGCCGCCCGGCGCGTCGAGGACCAGTTCACCGCCTTGACCGCGGCCCTGTTCCCGGCCACCGGCCACGCCCACACCATGCGGGAGGCTCCATGAAGGCGGCCGCAATGAAAGCGACCGAAGTCCCGGCGATCGCCGGCGCGTACCTGTTCGAGCCGACGCCGTACGCCGACGAGCGCGGCTTCTTCTGCCGCACCTTCGACGCCGACGTGGTCCGCTCGGTGGGCCTCGACCCGCACGTCTTCGTCCAGGACAGCGTGTCCCGCTCGGTCCGGGGCGTGCTGCGCGGCCTGCACCTGCGCTCCGGCGCCGGCGAGGCCAAGCTGGTGCGGTGCTCGTACGGGAGGATCTTCGACGTCGTCGTGGACCTGCGCACGGACTCGCCGACCTACCTGGGCCGGGCCTTCTTCGAACTGTCCGGCGAGACGCAGGCGACCCTGTACATCCCGGCGGGGTGCGCGCACGGCTTCCAGGCGCTGACCGAAACCGCTGACACCTCGTACCGGATCGACCGCCCGCACGATCCGTCCGAGGACGTGACGATCGCCTTCGACGACCCGGAGCTCGCCATTCCCTGGCCGCTGCCGGTCACCTCGATGTCCCAGCGGGACCGGGAGGCGCCGAGCCTCGCCGAGGCCCTGAAGCACTAGGAAGGGTGAAGTCGGCTTGGACACCGAAGAGTTCCTCCTGCCCCGGTCGCGGCTGGCGAACGAGCGGCTGCACGCCATGATCCCCGGGGGCGCGCACACCTACGCCAAGGGCGACGACCAGTACCCCGAGAACCTGGCCCCGGTCATCAGCCACGGCCGCGGTGCCCACGTGTGGGACATCGACGGCAACCGCTACGTCGAGTACGGGTCCGGCCTGCGGTCGGTCAGCCTCGGCCACGCCCACCCACGCGTGATCGAGGCGGTGCGGCGGGAACTCGACCGCGGCAGCAACTTCGTCCGGCCGTCCATCGTGGAGGTCGAAGCCGCGGAACGCTTCCTGGCCACGGTGCCGACCGCCGAGATGGTGAAGTTCGCGAAGAACGGCTCCGACGCCACCACCGCCGCGGTGCGCCTCGCCCGCGCCGCCACCGGGCGCCCGCGGGTGGCCATCTGCGCCGACCATCCGTTCTTCTCCGCCGACGACTGGTTCATCGGCACCACGCCGATGTCCGCCGGTGTTCCGGCGGCGACCAACGAGCTCACCGTGGCGTTCCCCTACGGGGACCTGGCCGCCACGGAGGAGCTGCTCACCCGGTACCAGGACGAGGTCGCCTGCCTGATCCTCGAACCCGCCACCGTCGCCGAGCCTTCCCCAAGCTCTCAACTTCGTTCGAGCAGGGGAGACCCCACTCCGGGGTATCTCGCCGGCCTGCGCGAGCTGGCCGACCGGCACGGCTGCGTACTGATCTTCGATGAGATGATCACCGGCTTCCGCTGGTCCGAGGCAGGCGCCCAGGGTCTGTACGGCGTCGTCCCCGACCTCTCCACGTTCGGCAAGGCGCTGGGCAACGGATTCGCCGTCTCCGCGCTGGCCGGGCGCCGCGATCTGATGGAGCTGGGGGGCTTGCGTCACTCCGGCGACCGGGTGTTCCTGCTGTCCACCACGCACGGTGCGGAGACGCACTCGCTGGCCGCCGCGATGGCCGTGCAGACCATCTACGTCGAGGAGGGCGTCACCGCGCGGCTGCACGCCCTCGGCGAGCGGTTGGCAGCCGGTGTCCGCGATGCCGCGGCCGACATGGGCGTCGGCGACCACATCGTCGTCCGGGGCCGGGCCAGCAACCTGGTCTTCGCCACCCTCGACGAGAACGGGCAGCCGTCGCAGCAGTACCGCACCCTGTTCCTGCGCCGGCTCCTCGCGGGCGGGGTGCTGGCCCCGTCGTTCGTGGTGAGCAGCGCGCTCAGCGACGCCGACATCGATCACACCGTCGACGTGGTGGCCCAGGCATGTGCGGTGTACCGGAAGGCACTGGACGCCGCTGACCCCACCCCCTGGCTGGCCGGACGACCGGTGAAGCCCGTATTCCGCCGCTTGGCGTGACGTCAGGTGACGTCACGTGAGGTGACGTCAGCGACGCTCCCGCCGACGGGCGTCGGCCATCCGATCGACCAGCCACGCGGTCGCCGGAATCACCGCCAGCGCGGTGCACCAGCCGCCGAGGACGTCGGTCGGATAGTGCGCGCCCAGGGCGACCTGCGCCCATCCCATCGCGGCGCCGGCCACGAGCGCCGCGGCGAGCACGAGTGACGTGCCGGCCGTCCTGCCGAGGCCCGACCGGCCGGTCGCGAGCAGCGCCACGATGAGGGCGAGTGCGGTGAAGAAGGCGGTGTGCCCACTCGGATAGGACAGGTTGCCGTCGCCGTGGATGGTGCGTCCCACCAGATGCTTGAGCAGCGTCGCCGTCCCCACGGTCATGGCGGCGCCGGCAACGACGAGCACCGCCGCGCGAGGACGCCGAAGCAGCAGGCAGCCCGTCACAGCGGTCACGATCAGCGTCGCCGCTCCGGCGGGTTCCCCCAAGAAGTCCATGGCCAGAGCGACGCGCCTCCAGGGCGGCCGCACACTGTCCGCCGTCGGCCGGATGATCCACCTGTCCACCCTGCCGGGCTCGCTCTGGCCGGCGTACAGGACCCCGAGCACGCCGACCACCAGCGCGGCGAGGGCCGCGATCGGCCCGAGCCACGCGCGCAGCGACCTGGGCAGCACCGCGGGCACCGGCCGGCCGGTCACACGCCCACCGCGTCCGGTCGACCTGCGGCAGTGACCTTCTTGTCTGCCGTGGGTAGCGTCGGGCGTCGCGGGATGACGTCGCCGCCCTGCCGGCGCCGCGGGACCGCGACAAGACGCTGACCGCGTTGGCGGAGCCGGCGCCCGCGCCCCACTACGGCGGGGCGTTGTTTCCGGACGACGCCGGTGACCGTAAGCACGCCACGGCCTATGTGTCCGGTCAGTACCCCGGCTCCCGCGGGCAGGTCGGAAACGGCATCGTCGCGGCCGCCACTGCCCGGGCTCGCGCCAAGGACACCACGTTTCGGGCGCTGGTCGCCGACTGTTTCCACGGCTCCAGCGAAAGCCCGCACTCCATCGCCGAACCCGACCGCACCACAACCCCCTGCGTGGCGGCGGTCGAGCCCCGCAGGAACCGCCCGCTGCCGTCCGCCGACATGGCCGGCAGCGTCAGCCTGTACGGGCTGCGAGGCTGGACCGAGCAAGATGACAAACACGTCGAGCACGAACTGGGTTGGGCCGACTTCCAGCTCCGCTCCGGCCAGGCGATCCAACGCGAGCCCCCCGTCGTGTCCGACCCACCCTCCAGCGACCATAACCGCCCCGCGGACACCCGCTCCTGGCCTGTACGACTCCGCGGGAGCCGTCAGCCGGTGCGGCCCCGAACTCGCCGGCCTGGCCATCGCCCTGGCCAAGGGCATCAGGGATCAGCCTCTACTTGTCATCCTACCGGCAGTTCGTCAATCCCGGCGGCAGAGATCAACGCCGGTTCCACAAGCGCTACACCGTCCAGGGCGCCGCCGCGCTGCTCAGACGGCATGGCCCGGCGCGGACGCTGATAGGCGCGGAGCGCCAGGCGGCGTACCGGGACGAGAAGTCCGGTGCGCTCGTCCAGAACGTGGTGCCCGCGGCCCTTGCAACGGCGCCGGTCATCGGGGTGGAGCCATGGGCCCTGGAACGAGCTCGGCCCGCAACAGCCAGGCAGGTTGGGCGGCGCCCGGGTTGCTCCGGGCGGACGGATAACCTGGGCCCGTCAGCGAAGATCGCAGAAGGGCGGAGCACATGGCAGACATCGTGGAGAGGGCGGCGCGGAAGGTCTTCGAGCGCTACGACGTCGACGGGGACGGCCTGGTCACCGCGGACGAATACCGGAGGGTCGTGGCGGAGTTGGAGGGCTCGGAGATCACCGAGTCGCAGGCCCAGGAGCTCATCGACTCGCTCGACACCAACGGCGATCGCCAGATGTCCTTCGAGGAGTTCTGGGCGGCCATGAACGCCTGACGGCGGTGAGCAGGATCCCCTTCGATCCGCCGAAGGGGATCCGCTCGGCGGACCGGACAAGCGAGGCGTCGCACGTACCTCCACAAAGGCACAGCTCGCGGCCGGGTCGGCCCAGGTTCAGAGACCCCGCCGACACGCTCGTGCCCGGCTGGGGGAAACGCAGCGGCTCACGGTGCCGACTGGATGTCCCCGCGCGTGGAGGACGCGATGGTGTCGCGGTGGACGAAGTCGCCCGGGGGGATGCCGGGGTGGTGTCCGAGTCGGGCCGGTGGCGCTGTGGCCGAGGGGTCGAGGGTGAGCCGGGAGACGATGCGGTAGCGGTCGCCACGGTAGATCGAGTGGACGTATTCGACGGGCCGACCCGTGGTGTCCGAGGTAAGCCGCTCGAAGAGCAGCGCCGGGGACAGCTCGGGCACGTCGAGCAGCTCGGCCTCGGCCCGGGTGACGACGGTCGGCTCGATCGCCTGTACGGCCTCCTGGACGTGCACACCGTGCTGTTCGCGCAGGTGCTCGTACAGGTCACCGGCTTCCAGTTCCCGGGCGGACAGGGTGGGGACCAGATCCGCCCTGATGTGCAGATGCTCGATGGCCATCGGGGCGCCGTCGACCAGGCGCAGCCGGGCCACGTACACGATCTCGGCGGCGGGTGAAATGCGCAGCTTGCGGCCCACGCGCGCGCCGGCCTGGAGGGTGGTGAACTCCAGTAGGCGGCTCGACCAGGTCCCGGAGGCCCGGGGTGCCGTCATGGTCTCCTGACCGGAGACGAGTTCCTGGGTGATCTTGTTGGGTGCCACGAACATGCCGCGGCCGTGTTCCCGTACCAGAAGGCCCGCGGCGACGAGCTCGTCGACCACCGCGCGCAGGGTCGGGCGGGACACGCCCAGACGGGCGCACAGGGCGCGCTCGGAGGGGATCGCGTCACCCGGGTGGCGTGACTCGACGAGGTCGAGGATGAAGTCGCGAACCCGCTCCCGCTTGAGCACCGCACCTGGTGCGTCGGCCTTCATCCTGTGCCCCCTCATGCGCGGCATCCGATTGACCAGTTGACCAGTGGTCGCCCGCAACTGCCCTCCTGGTCAGGGGAAGTGTATCCCTTTCCGGGCGATGATCGTCCAGGTCATGACCCAGCCTGGGGCTGAACTCCGGTGAAGTCCAAGGGGGTTGACGTCGCTATTGGTCTATGCCAACTTCGTCCTGCGTCAAGAGGCGAGCTGTCCAGTGAGCCGTACTGGTCAGGTGGTTGGGTCATGTCTTCCAGAGGTGAACCGTGAAGCTCCGCTTGTTTGCCTGCGTGTCCGTGCTCGTGATGACCGCCGGGCTGAGTGCCTGCAGCAACTCCTCCGACGCGTCCGGCGGCAGCTCCGGCGGGAGCACCGCCATCGACGTCTGGCTGATGCGCGACAGCGTCTCGGCCCAGTTCCAGAAGGATTTCGTCAAGGGCTTCGAGACCGCTCACCCGGACATCGAAGTCAAGGTGCAGATCCAGGAGTGGGACGGCATCGGTGAGAAGGTCACGGCGGCCCTCGCCAGCAACAACGCACCGGACGTCATCGAGACCGGCAATACCCAGGTCGCCCAGTTCGCGCAGAGCGGGGGACTTCTCGACCTCAGCGACAAGGTCGACGAACTCGGGGGGAAGGACTGGCTCAAGGGCCTCGCCGAGCCGGGCGTCTACGAGGGCAAGCAGTACGGCATCCCGTACTACGCCGCCAACCGCGTCGTCGTCTACCGCACCGACCTCTTCACGGAGGCGGGCATCGACCCGGCGTCCATCAAGACCCGCGACCAGTGGATCGCCGCCACCAGGAAGCTCAACACCGGCGGCACCCAGGGCATCTATCTGCCCGGCCAGAACTGGTACACCCTCGCGGGCTTCGTCTGGGACGAGGGTGGCGACCTCGCCACGGAGTCCGGCGGCAGGTGGAAGGGTGCGCTGGACACCCCCGAGGCGATGCGCGGCATGGAGTTCTACAAGAAGCTCCAGGCCCTCGGCAGGGGCCCCAAGGACTCCGACGAGGCCGGCCCCCCGCAGACGGATGTGATGGCCAAGGGAAAGGTCGCCCAGGTCATCTCGTCTCCCGGCGGCGCCAACGTCGTCATCCAGAGCAACCCCGAGCTGAAGGGCAAGCTCGGCTTCTTCCCGATTCCGGGAAAGACCGCCGACACACCCGGCGCCGTCTTCGTAGGCGGCTCCGACCTCATCATCCCCACGGCCTCCGCCAAGCAGGACGCGGCCTACACCTTCGTCAAGGAACTCACCGGTGACACCTGGCAGAAGAAGCTCGCCGTCGCCATGAGCTACGTCCCGAACAAGACCACCCTGGCCGACGCGGTCGCCTCCGACCCGGGCGCCTCGGCCATGGCTGTCGGCGCCGCCGAAGGCCACGCCACGCCCAACACACCCGGCTGGGCCGCCGTCGAGGCAAAGAACCCGATCAAGGACTACCTGACGGCCGTCCTCACCGGAGGCGACGCGCGGAAGGAAGCCACCACGGCATCCGACGCCATCACCACGGCGATGAACTCCGGCTCCTGAACCGTCAACGCACGGGAAGGAAGAGTGCCGTGTCGGCCGTCCGAGAACAGACCGCGCCCCGCCCCCCACTCAGCACCCGGCCACCCCGGCGCTCCACCGGCTCAGGACCGAGCCGCCCGCCGATGGCCCGCGGCCGCGGGATCTGGCCGTACGTCCTGATCGCGCCCGCCGTCCTCGGCACGCTCTACCTGCTCGTCTATCCCCTGGTCCGCGCCGTGGTGATATCGCTGCAGGACTTCGGACTGCGCCAACTCATCCTGGGCGACGCGCGTTTCGTGGGATTCGAGAATTACGAGACGCTGCTGAGCGACGGCCACTTCTGGGAGGTCGTCCGCCGCACCTTCCTCTTCATGGCGAGCAACGTCGTGCTGATCATGGCGCTGTCCACGCTGGTCGCGCTGATGATCGAGCGACTCGGCCGGTTCGGCCGGACCGCGGTCCTCAGCGCGCTCGTGCTGACCTGGGCGATGCCCGTCATCGCGGCGACCACCGTCTTCCAGTGGTTGTTCCACTCGGAGTTCGGCATCGTCAACGCGGTCCTGACAGACCTGGGATTCGAATCCTTCGACCGCTACCCCTGGCTCGCGCACGGACCGGCCGCCTTCGCCATTCTGGTCACCCTCATCGTGTGGCAGTCCGTGCCGTTCGCGGCGATCACCCTGTACTCGGCCCTCACCACCGTCCCCGCCGAGCTGTACGAGTCGGCGCGACTCGACGGAGCATCGGGGCCACGGATATTCCGCTCCATCACCCTCCCGATCATCCGCCCGATCTTCATGCTCGTGCTCTCGCTCGAAGTGATCTGGACCTTCAAGGCGTTCGTCCAGATCTGGGTGATGACCAACGGCGGGCCCGGCGACGCGACCACGATCCTGCCCGTGTACGCGGTGCAGACCGCCCTGGCGAGCCAGCGCTACGACCTCGGCTCGGCGGCCTCCCTGGTCACCGTCGTGCTGATGGCGGGCCTGCTCGTCTTCTACTTCCGTCAGCTGATCCGCCAGGAGGACGAGCTCGCATGAGCACGACCCGGCCCCGCATCCGCCGCATGCCGCTGAACGCCGCCGCCGTCGTCACGGTCGTGGTCTGCCTGTTCCCGGTCTACTGGATGGTCGCCACCGCGTTCAGACCGACCCGCGACATCCAGTCCCACAGCCCCCGGCTCTTTCCGGAGACCTGGACACTCGACCACTTCCGCTCCGCCGTCGGCGCCGACGGCTTCGGCCTCTTCTGGCGCAACAGCATCCTCGTCACGCTGAGCGCCGTCCTGCTCGCCCTCGTCATCGCCCTGGGCTCCGCCTACGCGGTGGCCCGGATGAGGTGGAAGGGGCGCCGGCAATTCATGCTCATGGTCTTCATCGCCCAGATGGCGCCTTGGGAGTCCCTGATCATCCCGGTCTACATCATCTCCCGGGACACCGACATGCTCGACCGGCTGCCGACCCTGACCCTCGTCTACTTCATGATGACGCTGCCCTTCACCATCGTCGTCCTGCGCGGCTTCATCGGCACGATCCCCCCGGAGCTGGAGGAGTCCGCCCAGGTCGACGGCTGCACCCGGCTCGGCGCGTTCCGGCGCATCGCCTTCCCGCTGTTGGCACCGGGTCTCATGGCCACTTCGCTGTTCGGCTACATCACCGCCTGGAACGAGTTCACCTACGCCAACTTCCTTATCATCAAGCAGCAGGACAACCGCACCTTGCCCGTGTGGCTGTCCTCGTTCCGCAACGTCTTCGGCACCGACTGGGGCGCCACCATGGCCGCCTCGACCCTCTTCGCCGCCCCGGCGCTCGTGGTGTTCCTGCTGCTCCAGC
>NZ_JAAAYH010000480.1:0-6560 GCF_018035285.1 Streptomyces sp. MK37H
GCGGGCGCTCAGCTTGGCCATCGCGCGGTTGACATGCGTCTTGACCGTGAGCGGGCTGACCTCCAGCCGGGCGGCGATCTCGTCGTTGGACAGCCCGCCGCCCACCTGGACCAGGACCTCGCGCTCGCGGACGGTCAGGGCGTCCAGCCGTGAGGAGTCATAGGCGTCCTCGCCGCCGCTCCCGTCGCCCTGGGCCAGGAAGCGGGCGATCAGCCCCTTGGTCGCGGCCGGGGACAGCAGCGCCTCGCCCGCCGCCGCGATACGGATCGCCGCGAGCAGTTCCTCGGGTTCGGCGCCCTTGCCGAGGAAGCCGCTGGCCCCCGCCCGCAGCGAGTCCACCACGTACTCGTCCACCTCGAAGGTCGTCAGCATGACCACGCGTACGTCCTTGAGCTGCGGGTCCTCGGTGATCATGCGAGTGGCGGCCAGTCCGTCCGTACCGGGCATCCGGATGTCCATCAGGACGACGTCGGCGCCCCGGGCGCGGGCGATCTCCACCGCCTCCGCGCCGTCGGACGCCTCGCCCACCACCTCCATGTCCGGCTCGGAGTCCACCAGGACGCGGAACGCGCTGCGCAGCAGCGCCTGATCGTCCGCCAGCAGCACCTTGATCGTCATGAGTCCCCTCCCCTACGCGGCTGCAGAGGAAGTCTCACCCGCACCCGGAAACCGCCCTCGGGCAGGGGTCCCGCCTCGCAGCCGCCGCGCAGTGCGGCCACCCGCTCGCGCATTCCCAGCAGGCCGTGCCCGCCGCCGGGCTCCGTCCCGTCCGCCCGGGGTACCCCGGACCCGTCCGCGCCGTCCGGTGCCTCCTCGGGGCCCTCGGTCCGTGCCCCCGCCCCGTCGTCCTCGACCGTGACCTCCAGGGCGTCCGCGACCCGGGCGATACGGATCTCGGCCGTGGCCCCGGGCCCGGCGTGCTTGTGCACATTGGTCAGCGCCTCCTGGACCACGCGGTAGGCCGTGAGGTCCACCGAGCCCGGCAGCGGGCCCAGCTTCTCCGGTGGCTCCGCCCGCACCCGGACCCGCATCCCGGCCCGTACGAAGCCGTCCACGAGCTGGTCCAGCACGGCGAGGCCGGGGGCCGGTTCGGTGGGGGCGGCGGGGTCGCCGTACTGCCGCAGCAGGCCGACCGTGGCCCGCAGCTCCTCCAGCGCCGAGCGGCTCGCCTGCCGTACGTGCGCGAGCGCCTCCTTGGCCTGGTCCGGGCGGTTGTCCATGACATGGGAGGCGACCCCGGCCTGGACGTTGACCAGCGCGATGTGATGCGCCACGACATCGTGCAGCTCACGGGCGATCCGCAGCCGCTCCTCGGCGACCCGGCGGCGCGCCTCCTCCTCACGGGTGCGCTCGGCGCGGACCGCCCGCTCCTCGATGGCGGCGATATAGGCGCGCCGGCTGCGCACCGCGTCACCGGCGGCCGCGGCCAGCCCGGTCCAGGCGAACAGGCCCCAGTTCTCCTGTGAGTACCAGGGGTTGAGCGCGAAGAGCATCCCGGCGCCGGTGAGCAGCACGGCGGTGGCGGCGCCGACCCGCCAGGTGGTGGGGCGGTCGGTGCGGGCCGCCACGGTGTAGAGCGCCACCACGACCCCGAACACGATCGAGGTGCGCGGCGGGCCCACGTCATTGGTGACGAGTTCGGTGAGGGTGAGGGCGACGTTGAAGGCGAGCACCCCGCGGGGCAGATCGCGGCGGAGCACCAGCGAGGCGGCGGCGAGCACGGCCAGCAGCACGAAGAAGGGGCCCAGCGGCTGGTGGCGCATGCGCGGGCCGGCCACCGCGCCGATCAGGATCAGCGCGAGGACCCCCAGCGCCACCAGGGTGTCCAGGGCTCGGGGGTGGGCGCACAGCCAGCGGTGCGGACGGGCCAGACCCGGCCCGACGGCGAGGGGAGTCACGGAATCCAACGGTAAGGGCCGCGGGGGCCGCCCGGCTTCGTGGGCGGCCCGTACCCGGCCGGTGCGGGGAGGTACGACCTGTGCTGGAGTGTGGATCCGGGAGCGCGTCGCGCTGGGTCCTTCTGGCGGATCTCCGTGGAGGAAGGAGCGGCGTCCGGGGCGTGCTCTCGGCGTGCCGTGCGGAAGCCCTCGTAGCGGAGCTACTTGGGTTTTCGCGCGGTGCGGCGAGAGGGCGTGCCGGGCGTCGCGACGCCGCGGAGATCCGTCAGAAGGGCCCTAGCCCGGAATGAGGCCGTCGTCCTTGAGCATCGCCTTGACTTCCTCGAGGGTCGCGTCGGCGGCGGGGAGGATCAGCTCGGACGGCTGGAGCGCGTCGTCGGGCAGGGGCTCACCGGCCGAGCGCACCGCGTCCAGCAGCGCGCCCAGAGTCCTCCGGAAGCCCTCGTGATCGCCGCCCTCGATCTCCGCGAGCAGCTCGTCGTCCAGCCTGTTCAGTCCGGGCAGATGGCTCTCGGCCACCCGCACCTGGCCCTCCCCCATGATCCGTACGATCATGATGACCTCCTTGGAGACCTCGCCCAGGCGGGGGCGCGGGCTACTGCTTGTCGAACTTGTGCTGGGTCCGGGACTGCTGGGACTCGTCCGTCTTGCCGCCCTCGATCGCCTGCTGCGGGCTGCCGCCGGCCAGCTCGGCCTTCATCCGCTGAAGCTCCAGCTCCACGTCCGTACCGCCGGAGATCCGGTCCAGCTCGGCCGCGATGTCGTCCTTGGCCATACCGGACTGGTCGTCCAGGGCGCCGGAGGCCAGCAGCTCGTCGATCGCGCCCGCGCGCGCCTGGAGCTGCGCCGTCTTGTCCTCGGCGCGCTGGATCGCCATGCCGACGTCGCCCATCTCCTCGGAGATGCCGGAGAACGCCTCGCCGATGCGGGTCTGGGCCTGGGCCGCGGTGTAGGTGGCCTTGATGGTCTCCTTGCGCGTACGGAAGGCGTCGACCTTGGCCTGGAGCCGCTGGGCGGCCAGGGTCAGCTTCTCCTCCTCGCCCTGGAGCGTCTGGTGCTGGGTCTCCAGGTCGGTGACCTGCTGCTGCAGCGCGGCGCGGCGGGACAGCGCCTCGCGGGCCAGGTCCTCCCGGCCGAGCGCGAGCGCCTTGCGGCCCTGGTCCTCCAGCTTGGTGGACTGGCCCTGCAACTGGTTGAGCTGCAGTTCCAGGCGCTTGCGCGAGGTCGCCACGTCGGCGACACCGCGGCGCACCTTCTGGAGCAGCTCCAGCTGCTTCTGGTACGAGTAGTCAAGGGTTTCGCGCGGGTCCTCGGCCCGGTCCAGGGCCTTGTTGGCCTTCGCGCGGAAGATCATCCCCATACGCTTCATGACACCGCTCATGGGCCTCGCGCGCCCCCTTCTGACGGACGTGTGACTCCGGCACTCCAACAGACCCAGCCTACGGGCCCTGCTTCCATTACCGCACTGTTCGAGCCCGCTCGCGCTCCTCCTGCAGGACGATCAGACGGTGGGAGCCTCCGGCGCAAGGAGGAGTGCGCCCCCTGTGTCCCGATTAGGGCGGGACTCCGTTGCCTGATCGTTCCCCCAGAGGCTGGGGCGCACACCCCGCAACCCGTACCCTTGGGCTTTGTGTTCCGAAGCCGTTCCAAGGATGAGCAGGCCGCTACCACCAAGGTGACCGCGGACCAGCCGCAGCAGACCCGTGACCCGCAGGCGCCCAAGGGCCGCCCCACTCCCAAGCGGAGCGAGGCCCAGACGCAGCGCCGCAGCCTGGCGAAGACGCCGGCCAACCGTAAGGACGCCTCCAAGCGTGCGCGCGAGGCCCGCCGCGCCGATCTGGCCAAGCAGCGCCAGGCGCTGGCCGGGGGTGACGAGCGGTATCTGCCGGCCCGCGACAAGGGTCCGGTGCGGCGCTTCGCCCGCGACTTCGTGGACTCGCGGTTCTCCGTCGCCGAGTACTTCCTGCCGCTCGCGGTGGTCATCCTGGTCCTGAGCATGATCCGGGCCGGCGCCATGCAGAGCTATGTGCTGCTGGTGTGGATGGTGGTCATCGTCCTCATCGTGGTCAACTCCCTCGTCCTCGGCGTCCAGCTCAAGCGGCAGCTGCGCAAGCGCTTCCCCGACGAGAACCTGCGCGGCGCGGTGGCGTACGCCCTGATGCGCACCCTCCAGATGCGCCGACTGCGGCTGCCCAAGCCGCAGGTCAAGCGCGGAGAGCGGCCCTGAGCGGCCCACCCTCCGGCTTCACCGGCGGGGCGGCCGGCTGGCTGAGCCACCTCGGGGGCCTGCGGAACACCGTCCGGCAGGCGCTGGTCGCCCACCAGCTCGATGAGCAGATCACCGCGCGCTTCCCGGTGGGGCAGCGGCTGCGGGTGCTCGACGTGGGTGTCGGCCAGGGCACCCAGGCCCTGCGGCTGGCCCGCGCGGGCCATGAGGTGACCGGGCTGGAGTCCGACGCGACCATGCTGGAGGCGGCCCGCACCGCGCTCGCCGACGAGCCCGAGGGCATCCGAAGACGGGTGCGGCTGCTCGAGGGCGACGGCCGGGAGACCGGGGCACACTTCCTGCCGGGCACCTTCGATGTGGTGCTGTGCCACGGCGTGCTGATGTACGTACCCGAACCCGATCCGCTGCTCGCCGGGCTGGCCCGGGTGCTGGCACCCGGCGGTCTGCTCTCGCTGCTGGTGCGCAACGGTGACGCGCTGGCGATGCGGCCCGGGCTGGCCGGGGACTTCGACACCGCGCTGGCCGCCTTCGATTCCCCCTCGTACACCAACCGGATCGGGCTGCCGGTGCGCGCCGACCGGCGCGAGGAGCTGGCCGAGACCCTCACCGCGATCGGCGCGCCGCTGCGCGCCTGGTACGGCGTGCGGGTCTTCACCGACCTCTCCCCGGACGACGCGGAGCCGCCGGGCTCCCCGGAGTGGGAGCGCCTGCTGACGGCCGAGGAGCGGGCCGGCCGCACGGATCCCTACCGGGCGGTGGCGGCGCTGCTGCATCTGTGCGGGGTGCGCGGCTGATCCGGGGCCGGGATGGGGTGGCGGTCAGGACCGCCACCCCGCGCTTTTGTCTATTCGGCGCTTTGTCCACTCGGCGCCTGATCGGCTTTGTCCACTCGGCGTCTGATCGGCCTCTATTCGACGCCTGATCGGCCTCTATTCGGCGCGCAGGCTCATCGGGCCGTAGATCTTCTTCCCGTCCTCGAAGAGGGTCACCTGCTCCGCGCCTCCCTCGAGGAGCTCCCGCCACTCCTCACCGATCCACGACTCCGCGTCCCCCTGGGTCGGGAACTCCTCCGGCTGCACCGCGGGCTTCGTCTCCGCCCCGTCGGACTTCTCGAACCGCCATGTCCACGCCATTCCAGCCTCCTCCATCCCGCCGACCCACAGGTGATACCCGCCGGTCCACAGCTGATGTCTGCCCGCAGCCTAGGTGACTGATCACTCCGTACGGGGTGGCCCCGCGCGACCCGTGAGAACGGACGCGAGACGATCGGGGCGTGGAACTCACTCTTCTGGGCACCGGGGCCCCCGAGGGGCTGCCGTGCCACGGCTGCCCCTGCGCCGCCTGTGCCGCCGCCGTCGGCGAGGAGGCACGGGCCGCCACCTCGCTGCTGATCGACGGCGCGCTGCTGATCGATCTCACCCCGGGGGCCGCCTTCGCCGCCGCGCGGGCCGGGTACTCGCTGGTGGGCGTCCGGCAGGTGCTGCTCTCCCATCCGCACACGGGTCCGGCCGTCGAATTCCCGGCCGGGCTGCCGGCGCCGGGGCGGGTGCCGGACGGCCGCACGCTCTCCCTGATCAGCGGTCACCGGGTGCGGGCGGTCGCGCTGGACTCCCCCGGCACCGGCTACGAGGTCACCGGACCCGACGGCACCCGGCTGCTGTACCTCCCGCCGGGCTCGGCCGCCGCCGGGCTCCCGGACCCGGCCGAGCCGTACGACATGGTGCTGCTCGACGTACTGGGCCGCCCCGACGCGCTGGCCGCCCTGCGTGCCTCGGGCGCCGTGGGCGCCACCACCGACGTCCTGGCCGTCCACCTCGACCACACCACCCCGCCCGGCCGGGAGCTGCACCGCCGCCTGGCCACGGCGGGCGCGCGGGCGGTGCCGGACGGGCAGACGCTGATCGTCGGCGAGTACCACGCGGTGCCGGACCTGCCGCGCCGCACGCTGGTGCTGGGCGGCGCCCGGTCCGGCAAGTCCCTCGAGGCGGAGCGGCGGCTGGCCGCGTTCCCCGACGTCCTGTACGTCGCGACGGGCGGCACCCGCGAGGGCGACCCCGAGTGGGCCGCCCGCGTCGCCGCCCACCGCGACCGCCGCCCCGGCTCCTGGCGCACCACCGAGACCTGCGACCTGCCCCCGCTGCTCGCCGAGGACGGCCCACCGCTGCTCATCGACTGCCTGGCGCTGTGGCTCACCGACGCGATGGACTCCATGAGCGCCTGGGACGACGAGAAGTGGGCAAACGGCGGCGAACGCGCCCTCCGCGAACGCGTCTCCGCCCTCGTCGCGGCGGTCCGCGCCACGACCCGTACGGTCGTCGCGGTGAGCAACGAGGTCGGCGCGGGCGTCGTCCCCGCGACCGCCTCCGGCCGCCGCTTCCGCGACGAACTGGGCCGCCTGAACGCGGCGTTCGCCGAGGAGTGCGAGCAGGTGCTGT
>NZ_JAAAYH010000481.1:0-6523 GCF_018035285.1 Streptomyces sp. MK37H
GGGGTGGGTGAGGCGCGGGCCGGGGCGGTGGTGAGGTCAACCGCGTCAACCGCGTCAACCGCGTCAACCGCGTCAACCGCGTCGGCCGCGTCGGCAGAGGGTGCCGGGGAAGCCGGGGCGGCTCCGGAGGCCGGGCGGCGGCGGTTGCGGCGCCGGGGCAGCCCGGTGCCGAGCGGCGCGGGGGCATTGGGCGCGCCGGGGATGTCGCCCACGGACATGCCGTTCAGCAGGCCGCCCCCGGCGGGGTCCGCGGCGGCCGGGCCGAGCCCCGCGCCGCCCGCGTCCTGGTTCACCGTGCCGACGACCACGGGCTCCACGACCACCGGCCTGCGGTCCGCCGCCCGTACGGCGCTCGTCTGCTCGGTCAGCAGCCGGTGCGGTACGAAGACCACCACCCGCGTACCGCCGTACGCCGACGCCGTGGACAGCTCGACGCCGAAGCCCAGCTCCCGCGACCAGCGCCCCACACAGGCGAGCCCCAGCCGGGGCACCGCGCCCAGCTGGGCCAGGTCAAGACCGTCCCGCAGCTGGCCCACGGCCTTCTCCAGCACGTCCGGCGGCATCCCGAGCCCCGCGTCGTCGATCTCGATGACCGCGCCCGCCGCGACCTCGCGGATGGCGACCGCGACCTGGGTGCGGGAGGGGGAGAAGACCGTGGCGTTCTCCAGGAGTTCGGCCACCGCGTGCATCAGGCCCTCCACGGCGGGGGCCACCGCGTAGAGGGTCTGACCGCCGTGGACGTCCACCCGGCCGAACTCCACGATGCGCGACTGCGCGCCCCGCACACAGTCGAAGAGCGAAACCGGCCGGGTCTCCCGCCGCGCGGGCCAGATCCCGCACATCACCAGCAGCGTCTGGGCCTTACGGGTCATCTGGGCGGCGGCGTGGTCCGCCTTCATGACCTCGCCCATCAGCCCGGCGTCCTCGACATACTGCTCCAGGCCGTCGAGAACCTGCTGCTGCACCATCGACATGGCGTGCATATTGCGGGCCACGGACTCGAACGACGCCTGGACGGAGTCGCGCAGGATCCGCTCCCGGCGCGCCGCCTCGTCCAGATCGGTCTGTACGGCGGCCAGCCGGGCGACCTCCTCGCCGCGCTCGGCCGCCAGCGCCCGCTCTTCGGCCGCATTGGCTCGTTCCCGCTCGGAAACGGCTCGTTCTCGCTCGGTCGCCCTACGCGCCTCCGCGAGCGCGCGGCGAAGTCTGACCACCCAGGTGAGGCACAGTGATAACACCAGTACCAGCACCGCGGACGCGGCCAGCGCGACGGCCCCCGTCCCCGACAGCACCTTCGACACCTCCATCTGGGACACGGCCAAGAAAGGGCAGATACTACTGACCAACTGATCAGTCTGGTCCGGTAGTTGCCAAACTCTCACGACTGGGAAGCCGCGTCCGCATCGGGGTCGGGGTTCGGCTACGCCGCCCGGGGCAGGCGCAACAGCAGGCGAGCCCCGCCCCGCGGGCTGGTGAGCACCGTAAGAGTGCCGCCGTGGGCGTGAGCGATGTCATTGGCGATGGCGAGGCCGAGACCGGTGCCGCCGTCCTGGCGGGCCCGGGCGTCATCCAGCCGGGTGAACCGCTCGAAAACGCGCTCGCGGTCGCTTTCGGGGATGCCGGGGCCGTCGTCGTCCACGGCCAGTTCGACCATGCCGCCGTGGACCGCCACGGTGATCGAGACGCCGGTACGGGTGTGGCGGCGGGCGTTGTCGGCGAGGTTGGTGAGCAGCCGGGACAGCTGCACCCGGCTGCCGGCCACGACGGCGGCCCGGTCCTGGTTCCCGGATTTCGTGAGGTGGTCCCCGGCCATCGTGGGCTGGTCCATCGTCAGCGCGCCCGGGTGGCGCCGTACCTCCTCGGCCGCCAGCGCGCCGAGGTCCACCGCGGCCTTGGGCGGCGCCTCCTGCGCGTCGAGCCGGGCGAGCAGCAGCAGATCGGAGGCGACGGCCTGGAGCCGGTCGGTGTCCCGCAGCGCCTTGTGCACGGCGGCCGGCCAGTCGGTGCGCGACGGGCGGGCCAGGACCAGCTCGAGCTGGGCGCGTACGGCCGCGATGGGGCTGCGCAGCTCGTGCGAGGCGTCGGCCACGAACTGCCGCTGCCGGGTCATGGCCCGGTGCAGCCGGTCCAGCGTGGCGTTCATGGTCCGGGCCAGCCGGTGGATCTCGTCGCGCGCCCGGGGCACCGGCACCCGGCGGTGCAGATCGCGTTCGGTGATCTCGGTGAACTCCTGCCGCATCGCGGCGACCGGGCGCAGGGCGCGGCCCACCAGCAGCCAGGTGAGCCCCGCCACGAACAGCACCAGACCGGCGGCCGCGGGGGCGGCCTGGCGCAGCAGCAGCCCGGTGGCGCTGTCGAGGGAGGTGGTCGAGGGGCTCACCGTCACGCTGTACGGCTGCCCGGCCTCGACGGGCTCGGCGGGTTCGGCGGGGAGCGTCGAGAGCCCGGTCGACCCCTGCGAGCCGGCCTCCGTCGGGGTCGTGGGGGTGACCGTACGGCCGTAGGCGTCCTTGATCGTCACCTCGCCGGGGGCGACGACGAACGCCCGTTGCGGCATGGGCCGGGTCTTCCCCAGCTGGCCCTTGATCGCCACGGCGGCCTTCCGGGCGTCCAGGTCGGCGCTGGCACGGAGGTTGTGCTGGAGGGCGAGCACCAGGGCCAGCATGCACAGCGCGATCGCGAAGGCCACGGTCCCGGCGGCCGCCAGCACGGCCTTGGCACGCACGCTCAACCCGGACGTCAGGCGCGGGCGGTGCGTCCGCGCGCCCTCCGGCTCCTGCTGCCCGCGCGTCATGTGTTCCGCGTCCGCGATGTGCCCCACTGTTTCACCCTCCGTCGCGGGCCAGCAGATAGCCCGCGCCCCGTATCGTGCGGATCGACCGCCGTCCGTACGGCACATCGATCTTCCGGCGCAGACTGCGGACATAGACCTCGACGAGATTGGCCCCGCCGTCGTACGCGGCGTCCCACACGCTCTGCACGATCTCGGACTTGGAGACCACCTGCCCGGCGCGCCGGGCGAGGTACTCCAGCACGGCGAACTCCTTGGCCGTGAGCGTGACCTCGTCCGTCCCGCGCGCGCAGGCCAGCGCCGCGGGCTCCAGCCGCAGATCGCCCAGCTCCAGCACCTCGGGCCGGTCCAGCCCGCCGCGCCGCACCAGGGCGCGCACCCGGGCGATGAGGACGACGAAGGAGAACGGCTTGGTCAGATAGTCGTCCGCGCCCACGTCGAGCCCATCGGCCTCGTCGTACTCGCCGTCCTTGGCGGTGAGCATCAGGATGGGCGTCCAGTCGCCCTCCTCGCGCAGCCGCGAGCACAGCTGATAGCCGGAGCACCCGGGGAGCATCACATCCAGCACGATCGCCGCGTACTCGCCGGACCGGGCGAGCGCCAGGCCGCTCAGCCCGTCGGCCGCCGTCTCGATGGTGAAACCCTCCTGCTCCAGGCCTTCGGTGAGCAGCTCGCGGAGCCGGGCGTCATCTTCCACCACCAGTATGCGCACGCGGTCAGGATGGCACGGGCAAGCTGAGGCCCCGCTGAAACCGGCACCGGCTTCAGCGGGGCCTCAGGTGATTCAGCGAGGACTCAGCATCGGTGCGCAACGGTGAGTGCGCCGACGGATCAAGGGTTCTTCGGCAGCCAGTGCAACCCCCTGAGTGAAGGAGAGCTGTGCCCATGTCTCGTACCCTGCCCCGTGCTTCGGCCGCGAAGCGGCGCGGTGTCGTGCTCGCCGTGGCGGCCGGCGCCCTGGCGCTGGGGGCCGCGGCCCCCGCCTCGGCCTCGGCATCCCAGTCCGCCTCGGCGTCGGCCTCCGCCGCCAAGGGCAGGACGTCCCACGGTCCGGCCGTCTGTGCGATCCCGGCCGACGACGACAGCGCCACGCCGGCCAAGCCGGGCACGCCGGCCAAGCCGGGCACGCCGGGCACGCCGGGCACGCCGGCCACGCCGGCCACGCCGGGCAAGGTGGTTGGGCATGCCAAGTCGGTCAAACTGACCGAGGCGGGCAAGGCCGCCGGTAAGAAGGCCATCGCGGTGTCGAAGGACCGCTCCCGCGGACGCGAAGACGCCTGCGTCGTCATCCCCGCCTTCCCGACCCATCCCGGGAAGGCCTGCAAGGTCGTGGTGATCAAGCGTGGCTCCGGGAAGTCGGACTCCGTTCCCGCCTTCCCCGCGAAGCCGGGCGGGCACACCACGCCCGCCAAGCCGGGCAAGCCCACCACGCCCGCGACGCCCGCCAAGCCCGGTAAGCCGGGGAAGCCGGGCAAGACCTGCGTGATCGCCCTGCCCAAGGACGCGGTCCGGCCCGCCAAGCCGTCCGCGGACGCGAAGACCACGGCGGTCGAGGCCACCCGCGCGACCCGCTCCTGATCCACCGGCCGGCCAAGTGGGGGGTCGGCCGTCAAAAGGCCCGGCGCGCACGGCGCGCCGGGCCTTTTCGCGCGCCGTGGGACAGTTTCGCGCGCCGTGGGACAGTGTCGGCGCCCGGAAGCGTAGGACGAGCGAAGGCGTTCACACGACATGTCGATCATTCACAAGACCACGATGAGCCCGACCAAGTTGGAGCTCCTCACCCCGTGGCTGCCCCAGCAGCCGTGGTACGCCGCCGCGCGGCGCCCGCCGGAGCTGTCCAGGGTCGGGGGCTTCCGGCTCGACGATCCGGAGGGCGAGGTGGGGATCGAGTTCATGGTGGTCCGGGACGACGCCGGTGACCGGCCGGCCTGGTACCACGTACCGATGACCTACCGCGCGGCGCCGCTCGACGGAGCCGAGCGGGCCCTCATCGGCACGACCGAACACGGGGTGCTGGGGCAGCGGTGGATCTACGACGGGCCGCATGACCCGGTGCTGGTGGCCCAGTTGATCGCGCTCCTCCAGGGCCGCGCCGAACCGCAGGCGCAGAGCGAATCCCACACCCCCGACCCCTCCGTCACCGCCGAGGTGACCGGAGCCGGGCTCGACGTCCCGGCCGGGGCCACGGGGGCTCCGGCCGTCGCGAACGGGCCGGACGGCACCCGGCTGCTGCTGGGTGACGGGGGTCCCGCCCTCCAGGTGACGCGCGTTCTGCGCCCGGAGTCCGGTGCGGAGCCCACCGGGGTCCGGGGCGCCCGGGGCCATGTCAGCGCGGGCTGGCGGCTGTCGGAGGGCGGCGAGGCCCGCGGCCGGTACGTCGTGCTGTACGACAGCGACACGGCGTCCTGACACCCCGAACACCCCGTGAGGTGGGAGCCCCGGAAAGCGGCCGGAAAGCGCCGGAACGGCGGCCGGTGCTCCCACCGCGCCCATAAGGCCATCAGCAGGCCGATAGATCCAATGAATTGACACCCTGGAGGCGAAGCGAGGCGATTACGCCCGTTGTATTGACGTGCTCCGCTCATAGATCCTACCTTTCCCGGGGTCACTCCACGAGTTCCAGTAAGGTCCAGCAAGGTTCCGCAGGGAGGGACATGCCGGAGTACGTACGCTCACGCATCCGAGCGGTCCGGACGCCCAGGACCACCGGCGACACCCCGGTCATCGGCTACCGCATCACCGTCTCCGACGGCCGCACCGCCACCGTGACCGGCAGGGACGTCCTGGTCTCCCAGCCCCGGGCCAAGGGGATGCTGCGGGTGATCGGCGAGCTGCGCCCGGCCACCGCGTACACCTTCTCGGTCGCGGCCCTGACCGCCACGGGCACCGGCCCGTCGGCGGATGTGTCCGTCACGACTTCGAATGGGTGAGGGGGCGAAAGCTCAAATCCTGCTCTGAAACGGCACTCATCAGGGTTCATCACCGTTCAAAAAGACAAAACTGACGGTATTTGAGCAGTTCGGATGGACGCGGATGGAAACGGATGGACGGGGGCATTCCGATGTGTGCCATGACCAGACGCCCGGACCTCTATGACATCGCCTATCTGGTGGGCGGGCGGCCGTGGGTGATCCAGACCCTCCTGATAGCGCTCCAGGAGCGGGATGTGATCACCCTCCGGCGCTCCCGGATCCGCGCCACGGCGGGGGAGGGAGCCGGGCATCCGGGGGCCGAGCATCCGGGGGCCGAGCACCCGGTCGAGCGCGCGCTCATCGCACTGTGCCCGCGCTCGAAGCCGATGGACCATGTTGTGCCCGCGCTGCTCGGCGGACCCGAGCTGGCGGAGATCCGGCACCGGCTCGCCGCCGACGGCCTGCTCACCCGTCTCCGGGGCCGCCCCACCCGCATGGGCAGGCGCCGCGTGGAAGCGGCCGTGCGGGAGGGGGCGCTCCCCTCGTACGTCTTCTACGGCCCCGTCGTCGTCCCGGAACCGGCCCGGCGCAGGGCCGTCAGCGACGCGATACCGATCCCGACCGGCGACCCGGCCTACTGGGACCGGAACCTCCTCATCGCCTACGACCCCGAGTACGTGGACCAGGAGTCCTTCTACACCGCGCACGGCTGGGGCGGCGACTACGGGGCCCACGGCGGCGATCATGGCGGGAGCCACGGCGGCGACTACGGCGGCGGCCACCACTCCTGCGGTGGCGGCGGTGGCAGTGGCGGTGACTA
>NZ_JAAAYH010000482.1:0-6499 GCF_018035285.1 Streptomyces sp. MK37H
AGGTCACGGCGGGGCGGCGATCGGCATGATGCGACTTCCGGGGCCCCCGGGAGATCGATAAAATTTGCCAACCGACAACGGTCGCCGACCGCGAAGGGAACCGCGTGAGTACCAGCGAGGCCGCTGTGCGAGAGCGCTTGACCAGGGCGCTCCAGGAACGCGGCGAGGAGATCGCCGATCGCTGGGTCGAGCTGCAGATGGAGCAGGGCCTGCTCGACACCGACATCGGGGAGGCCGAACTCCGCGAGGAGGGCGACGCCTTGATCGAGGCGCTGGTCCCGGGCCTGCGCAGCGGTGTGCCGGTGGACCGGGTGGTGACCTCCACGCCGGGGCTGCACGAGGCCGTGGTCGGGCTGTCCCTGCGCCGGGCGCGGGCCGGGGCCACCCCGACGGCGACCTCGCTCGCGGTGCTCGCGCTCAAGGAGGCGCTGCTGAAGGCGGTGCAGCGGGACACCCGGGACGCCGAGGAGCTGTTCGCCTCGGCCGTCTTCATGAACCGGCTGCTCGATGTGGCCGGGGCGCTGTCCTTCGAGACGTATGTGGAGGGCCGGGAGGAGATCATCCGCCGGCAGAGCCAGCAGCTGATGGAGCAGTCGACGCCGGTGGTGCGGCTGTGGCGGCAGGTGCTGGCCGTGCCGCTGATCGGCACGCTGGACACCGCCAGGACCCAGGTGGTGATGGAGAATCTGCTCCAGGCCATCCAGGACCATGAGGCGCTGGTCGCGATCGTCGACATCACGGGTGTGGCCACGGTGGACACCGCCGTCGCCCAGCACCTGATGCAGACCGTCAACGCGGTGCGGCTGATGGGCGCGGACTGTGTGATCAGCGGAGTGCGCCCCTCGATCGCCCAGACCATCGCCCAGCTCGGCATCGATCTGTCCACCATCCTCACGCGGGCGACGCTGGCCGACGCGCTGGCCGCCGCGATCAAGCTGATCGACGGGCCCGGGCCCGACGGTGATGAAGGAGACGGCCGGTGACCGGTCAGCCCCAGCCCGGCGTTCCGATTCTGCGACTGGGAGACGTCCTGGTCACCGGCCTGCTCAATGAGCTCGACGACCGGACCGCCATCGCCTTCACCGAGGAGTTGACCGAGCGGATCTCGGCCGAGGGCGCCCGTGGGGTGCTCATCGACATCTCCCGGCTGGAGGTCATCGACTCCTTCGTGGCCCGGACGCTGATGGAGCTGACCACGGTGGCCCGGCTGCTGGGGGCCCGGGTGATCGTGGCCGGGATGCGACCGCCGGTGGCGATCACCCTGGTGGAGCTGGGGATCGAGCTCGTCGGGGTGGAGACCGCACTCAATCCGGAGCAGGGCATGGCCGCGCTGGGGTGGCGTCAGGCCCCGCAGCCCCTGGAAGGGGCCCGACGTGGCACTGCCCGGTGAATTCACCCTCGCCTCCCGCGGGCCGAAGAGGCCCTCGCGGACGGATGGCCGGCGCCCGCCCGCGCCGGCCACGTATCCGGTGCGCACGGAGGAGGACCTGCTGACGGTCCGCCATGCGGTGCGCGCGGCCACCGTCGAGGTGGGTTTCGGCCTGGTGGACCAGACCCGGGTGGTCACGGCCGCCAGCGAACTCGCCCGTAACGCCTATGTCCACGGGGGCGGCGGCACGGTGACCCTGGAGTATCCGCGCGATCCCCGCGGACGGCGGGGGCTGCGGCTGGTCGTCAAGGACGAGGGGCCGGGAATCGCCGACCTCGACGCGGCGCTCACCGACGGCTTCACCACCGGCTCGGGCCTGGGCCACGGGCTGGGCGGCGCCCGGCGGCTGATGGATGAGTTCTCGGTGCGCACCGGCCCGGGTGAGGGCACGGTGGTGGTCGTCACCCGCTGGACGGTGCGGTGACCCATACGTTCACGGCGCCCACCGTCCAGGTGCGCGTCGACCACCGCAGCGCCGTGCATCTGGCCGCCGAGGCGGCGCGTGAGGTGGCCCGGGAGTGCGAGCTGCCTGGGGCGCTGCCCGACCAGGCGGCCGTGATCGCCTCGGAGTTGGCGACCAACCTGGACAAGCACGCCAGCGACGGCACGCTCTACGTCCAGCCGCTGCCGCTGGGCCACGGGGTGGAGATCCTCGCCGCGGACCGCGGCCCCGGTATGCACGACACCGAGCGCTGTCTCGCGGATGGCTACACCACCTCCGGAACGCTGGGGGTCGGGCTCGGCGCCGTCAAGCGGATGGCGACCCACTTCAGCATGCGCAGCGCCGACGGCACCCACGCGGGCACCTGGGCCTGCGCCCGGCTCACCGCGCCGGGCGAGCAGCGGCCGGAGTGGCAGGGGGTGGGCGCGGTCTGTCTGCCCGCCGAGGGGGAGGAGGGCTGTGGCGACGCCCGCGCGATCGTCGATACGGACTCCGCCCGCACCGCGGTCGTCCTGGACGGTCTCGGCCACGGCCGGCCCGCCGCCGAGGCGGCCCAGGCGGCGCTGCGCACCTTCCACGCCGACCCCGACCGGCCGCTGCCGGAGGTGCTCGCCCGGATGAACCGGGCCCTGCGGCACACCCGAGGGGCCGCCGTGGGCGTGCTGCGGCTGTACCCCGAGCACGCCGACTACTGCGGCATCGGCAACATCCGCGCCCTCGCCCTGACCCACGACAGCGTTCGGCACCGGCTGACCGGGCAGCCCGGTATCGTCGGCTGGGGAATGCCCACCCCCCGCGTCCACGACTTCCCGCTGCCCCAGGGCGGTACGGCGGTGCTGCACAGTGACGGTATCGACGCCCGCTGGTCGCTCGACCCGCCCCCGTCCGTGCTCCGCCTCCCGCCGCCCCTGCTGTCCGCCGCACTCGCCCATGGCCATCGCCGCGTCCGCGACGACGCCACGGTGCTCGCGGCCAGGTCCCCCTTAAGGCTTCCATGACGACGAGGAACCTCACCTGCGCCACGACGGCGGGGCTCAGCCGGGCCGTTCGGGCGCTGGCCCGGGAGCACACCCTGGACCCCGCGGTCCGGGCGCGCCTTGTGCTGTCCGCCGCCGAGGCCGCCGGGGCGGCGCTGCGGGCCGGGCGGGAGACGGGCCTCGAGTGGGCGTACGCCCCGGACGAGGGGCTGCTCACGGTGGTGCTGCGGATACCGGGCGGTACGGGTCCGGTGGCGGCGGATCTCCCGATGGCCCCCGACGCGGTGACCGAGGGCGAGGTGGTCTGGCGCCTCCCGGCGTCATCCCCGTCGGACGCCGCGGACGAGGCGCCCGACGAGGACGCCCTGGCCGCGGAGGAGCTGCGCGCGGTCGTGGCCGCCGCCGACGCGCTCACCTCCGAGCACCGCCGTCTCAAGGACGAACTCGCGGAGACCAACAGCGGGGTGCTCGCCCTCTACGTCCAGCTCGACGAGCGGGACAAGCAGTTGCGCACCGCGCACGGCCAGACCCTGCGGGAGCTGGAGGACGCGCTGCGTCCGCCGCCCATCAAGGCCGACGGTCTGGAACTCGCCGTGCACTACGAGCCGGCCGGCACCGACGCGCCGACCGGCGGGGATCTGTACGACTGGTTCGTGCTGCCCGACGGCACCGTCCACATCACCATCGTGGACGCGCTGGGCCATGGGGTGACCAGTACGCGCAGCGCGCTCAACGTCACTCACGCGGTGCGCACCCTGGCCCTGGAGGGCCACCGGCTCGAGTCGATCGTGGCCCGCACCGACGAGATCCTGCGCCCCTTCGACCGGTCGGTGATGGCCACCGTGCAGCTCGCCCGGATCGATCCGGCCACCGGTGAGCTGTGGCTGGCCAATGGGAGCCATCCGCCGGCGCTGCTGCTGCGCCGCGACGGGGCGGCCCGGTATCTGGAGGCCCGGGGGCGCGGAATCGGCTTTCCGCTGCCCGGCAGCGAGACCCCGCTGACCGAGCGGCTGGCCCCCGGGGACCTCCTCCTGCTCTACACCGACGGTCTCACCGAGAGCCGCCGGGACCCGATCGAGGGCGAGAAGCGCCTGATCGAGGCCGCGCACAAGCATCTGCGGAGCCCGACGGAGGAGGTCCCCGGCGCCATCGCGGAGGATATGCACACGGTGATCCTGCATCCGGATGACACCCTCGCGCTGGCGGTGCGGCTCACCGGTCAGTGATCGGCGGCCGGGCCGAGGCGCTGCCGCGGGATACGGCCCCGCCGGAGGTCCCGCTGACGGGGGACCGGAGGCGGGAGCGGGCGCTCGTCGTGCGGCTGGGCACGGACCAGCTGCTCGAACAGGGGACGCGCCGCGACCAGCGCCTCCCGCATCCGCTCCGTGGCCCTCTCGCCCTCGTGCACCCGCGCCGCCATGGCGTGCAGCCGGCGGTAGCCGTCGATCTCCTCGGGGTGACGGACGGACAGCGCGGCCATCCGCTTCTCCTCGGATTCGGCCGGATAGCCACGGTCGACGGCCAACGCGCCCAGCAGCCGGTCGGCTTCGCGCAGGGCCCATCCGGGGGAGTCCACGAACCGCTCCTGCAGGCCCGCCCACCGCGCCGCGTACTGCTCCCTGGCTTCCGAGGGCAGGCTTCGGACCGGCAGCTCGCCCTTGCGGCCCTGCCGCACCGAGGGGGCGATCACAAGGCCGGCCATGGCGGCCAGTGCCGCCAGCAGGATGATGAGCGTGACTGTTGACATCGCTGTGCCTTCCGCAGAGATTTTCCTCGCTCGAGGCTGGTATCACCGAGTGTTACCGGTGATATCGGCGGCAAACACGGCACCTTGGGATCGAGTCCCTCAATTCCCCGTGGGGATGGAGAGGATGGCGAGGTCACCGGTGCGGGTGAGGTGGGGGCGAACACCGTGAGTGATCGGAAAGAGGTCCGTTTTGTCGCGGTCCACGATGTCGCCGACGATGCGTCCGATCCGGATCGGGGTCCCGCCCCGGGCGGACTTATGGAGCGTCAGGGTCCAGCCGGCGGCACCCTCTTCGCCGTCACGGGCCTCCCGGATCCGCTCGTACGGGACGGTGAAGCGGAACCGTCCGCCGTCGAGCGCCGTGACCCCGGTGAGGAACGGGCGGGCCGGGCCCTTGGACGGGGTGGCCACCGCGGTCGGGGCGGCGTCGGGCCCGAAGCGCGCCCCGTGCAGGGTGCCTTCGATGGCGAGCCCCTCGGCGTCCAGGCGGATCACCCGGGCCTCGGCGTGCGCCGGGCGCCGCCAGGCGCGCAGGGCGAGATAGCCGTCGACGGTGGAGTAGGGGATCCACCAGGTGAACGGGGAGCCGGGCAGCGGCTCCAGGTCCAGCAGCCCGCGCCCCTCGGCGAAGCGGCAGCCGACCCGGCGGCGGACGCCGTCGGAGGGACGGACCACATGCAGATCCCAGCGGCCCTCGTCGAGATCGAGCGTCGCCCGGTCGAGCGTGGCCGTCCAGGGCGCGGACGGCGCGGCGCCGACCGGGGGCAGCAGCGGTACGCGGAAGGGGGGCTCGTCGCTCTTGCGGCGGGTGACGGTCAGTTCGAGCTCGCCGCCGTGCAGACCGGCGGGCTCCAGCAGCACCGACAGATTGCCCTCGGCGGTGACCCGGCAGGACGCGACGGGCCGCAGGGGCTTGCGGATCAGCTGTTTGACCGCGCCCTTGAGGGTGCCGGTCAGCGGCGCTCCGGCCGGCCGGCCCCGTAACGGCGCGGCCGTACGGCGCCGGTGGGCCGGGGCCGCGGTGGCACGGGCGGTGTGGAGCTCCTCGATGAGCCGCTCGTAGCCGGCCGCGACGCGCTCGGGTGCGTATCGCTCCGCCGAGATCCGGGCCGCCTCGCCCATCGAGCGGCGCAGTTCATCGTCCTCGATCAGGGTCAGCAGCCCCTTGGCGATCCCGTCCGCGTCGCCGACCGGCACCAGCAGTCCGTCCCGGCCATCGGTGATGATCTCGCCCGGACCGTGCGGGCAGTCGGTGGCGACCACGGGCACCCCGCAGTGCATCGCCTCGACGATCGTCATGCCGAACGACTCCTCGCGGGAGGTGACGGCGGCGATCGCGCCCTTGGCCCACTCGGTCTCGATGGGGGAGTGGGCGCCCATCAGGGTGATGTGGCCGGCCAGCCCGAGCTCGTCGATCTGGCGGCGCAGCGCGGGGAGTTGGGGGCCGCGGCCGTAGATGCGCAACCGCCAGTCGGGGTGTTTGGCGGCCACCGTCTCCCAGGCGGCCACCAGCAGGTCGTAGCGCTTGACGGGGATCAGCCGGCCTGCGGCCACGACGAGTTTGGCGCGGCCGTCGGAGGGCTCGATCCCGGTGGCGGGCACCCCGTTGGGCAGGGCGGTCAGCCGGGTGGTGACGCCGGGGAGGTGGGCCCGGTGGGTGGCCGCGTCGGCCTCGGAGACGGAGGTGTACGCGTCGAGGTGGGGGATGGCGGCGTCGCAGGCGGCGCGGATCTCGGCGCGGTGGGTGCCGTAGAGGCGGTGCTCCTGGCCGATCCGCAGGAAGCGGCCGGCGCGGCCGAGCGCGGCGAGATAGATGACCAGGCCGGGGCGGGTGGCGATGACGACATCGGCGTCGGTGCGGTCGAGGTACTCGGCGACGCGCTCGTCGGTGAGCGCGTTGAAGT
>NZ_JAAAYH010000483.1:0-6497 GCF_018035285.1 Streptomyces sp. MK37H
GCCCCCATGGCCACGGAGCCCGATCTCATCGCCCAGGCTCGCGCATGGCTTGCCGAGGATCCCGATCCCGAGACGCGGGATGAGCTCGGGAAACTGCTCCAAGACGATGCCGTCGACGCGATCGCCGAGAGGTTCTCCGGCACGTTGCAGTTCGGTACCGCCGGTCTCCGGGGTGAGCTCGGGGCCGGGCCCATGCGGATGAACCGCGCCGTCGTCATCCGCGCCGCCGCCGGGCTCGCCGCGTATCTGCGCACGTATCACGGCCAGGAAGATCAGGACGATCAGCGCGGTCAAGGTCTCGTCGTCATCGGGTACGACGCCCGCTACAAGAGCGCCGAGTTCGCCCGGGACACCGCCGCCGTCATGACCGGTGCCGGCTTCCGCGCCGCCGTACTGCCCCGTCCCCTCCCCACGCCCGTGCTCGCCTTCGCCATCCGCCACCTCGGCGCGATCGCCGGCGTCGAGGTCACCGCGAGCCACAACCCGCCCCGCGACAACGGCTACAAGGTCTACCTCGGCGACGGCTCCCAGATCGTGCCGCCCGCCGACGCCGAGATCGCGGCCGAGATCGCGGCGATCCGGAGCCTGGACGACGTGCCCCGCCCCGAGACCGGCTGGGAGACGCTGAACGACGAGGTCCTTGAGGCGTACCTCGCGCGGACCGACGCCGTTCTCACCCCGGGTTCGCCCCGGAACGCCCGCGTCGTCTACACCCCGCTGCACGGCGTCGGCCGCGAGACCCTCACCGCAGCGTTCGCCCGCGCCGGCTTCCCCGAGCCCGCGGTCGTGCCCGAGCAGGCCGAGCCCGACCCGGCGTTCCCGACCGTCGCGTTCCCCAACCCGGAGGAGCCGGGGGCGATGGACCTGGCCTTCGCCACGGCCCGCAGGGTCGCGCCGGACATCATCATCGCCAACGACCCGGACGCCGACCGCTGCGCCGTCGCCGTCCCCGCGATCACGAACCCCACGGCCCCCACGGACGCCGCGAGCTGGCGGATGCTGCGCGGGGACGAGGTCGGCGCGCTCCTCGCCACCCACCTCGTCCACAAGCGCGCCCGTGGCGCGTTCGCGACCACGATCGTCTCCTCGTCGCTCCTGTCCCGGATCGCGGACGACGCCGGGCTGCCGTACGCAGAGACGCTGACCGGCTTCAAGTGGCTGGCCCGGGTGGACGGGCTGCGCTACGCGTACGAGGAGGCGCTCGGATACTGCGTGGATCCGGAGGGCGTACGCGACAAGGACGGCATCACGGCCGCGCTGCTCGTGGCCGAGCTGACGTCCGAGCTCAAGGAGCAGGGCCGCACCCTGGGCGACCTGCTGGACGACATCGCGGTGGCCCACGGGCTGCACGCCACCGACCAGCTGTCCGTCCGGGTCACCGACCTCTCCGTGATCGGCACCGCGATGAAGCGGCTGCGCGAACAGCCGCCCACCGAGCTCGCGGGGCTCGCCGTGACCTCGGCGGAGGACCTGACGCGGGGCACGGACACCCTGCCCCCGACGGACGGCCTGCGCTATCGGCTCGCCGGGAAGGGGAACGTCCGCGGCGCCCGCGTGATCGTCCGGCCCAGCGGCACCGAGCCGAAGCTGAAGTGCTACCTGGAGGTGGTCGTCGACGTCCCCGCCGCCGACTCCCTCACCCCGGCCCGCGCCACGGCGGACACCGTGCTGGCCGCGCTCAAGACGGACCTTTCGGCGGCGGCGGGAATCCAGCCCCCGGAATCCGCGACCGCGGACGCGGGCGTATCAGCAGCCGAGCCCGTCGCCGTCGCCCACGGCGATCAGTGACGGCGCCGGAGCGGGCTCGGCTCCGGCTGAGGTGGCCGAACCCGGTGTCGGGTCCGACGCAGGACTGAAGGTGAGGTCACCCCGGTAGAGACCGTGGGCGGGGGCGCCCCGCCCCGGGATCACATGGTGGGCGTAGACGCGGTAGCGGAACGTGCCGCGCGGGCCGGTCACGGTGACGACCGTACCGATGGGCAGGATGGCGAACCTCTGGAAGCCGCGGCAGTCATGGCCCACGACGACGGCCGTACGGATCGCGGCGCCGTTCTCCGTGCCGTTGCCGAGGGTCGGCCCGGCCCACGCGACCGGCGTCCACGGCGACCTGGCCGCCCCGGACGAACTGTCGGGGCCCGGCGCCGGCCGGGGGCCGGGGCCGACGGCCGGGCGCGCCCGGCGGTCGGCGGGAACCGGAGCCGCCCGGACCCAAGCGGTCAGCCGGGGGCCGGAAACCGGGCCCAGCGGGCCCAGCTCTCAGCCGATCGCCAGCATGACGCCCAAAAGCACCGCGCCCGCCAGCGTCGGCGCGATCATCTCGAAGGCCCATCGCACCTCCGGCGCCCCCTGGGCGCCCTCTCGCTGGGCGTTGAGTTCGGCCATCTCGCGCAGGTCGCCGATCGCCGCGTCGGAGGGGGCCCGGCGGTCCTCGTCGGGCTTGTTCGCCGCGACATGGGCGGACGTATTGCCGAAGGGGTCCTCGGAGGCCGCCCTGGCCTGCTGCCGGGCGGCCCGCTTGCGCTGGCGCAGCGAGACCGGGATCGCCCACAGCTGATAGGTCGCCCCGCCCGCCAGCACCTCGCTGGTGTACCCGGCGCGCAGCCCCTCGACCGAGGCCCAGGGCAGCGTGATCGTACGGAACGGGTTGCGGACGAGCAGCCGGTCCTGCCCCGCGTACACCGCCGGGCGCACCGTGAAGGCGATCACCACCGGCACCGCGAAGAGCAGCCCGGCCAGCGCCAGCCACGGCGTCCGTCCCTCGCCCCGGATCATCGCGTCGATGCCCAGCCAGCCGCTGAGCCCGAGCAGCAGCACCCCGCCCGCGATACCGCTCGGGGAGCGGTAGATCCGGTCCGAGAAGGTCTCGGTCCCGGCATCGGAGGAAGCGGAGCTGGAGGCAGCGGGGGCGGAGTCGTCGTCCGGGCTCGTCATGCGCCCGATTGTGCACCACACTCACGGGGCGGGGGGCGTCCAGGGGAGACCCGGGGTCGCTCGCCCCCGGGCCCGATCGATTCCAGGCCCGGGGGTGACATCCGACTACGCGCGTAGATATGCTCGTCTGGTGACCATGCCCACCACAGTTCCCGCATACGGCAAAGAGGCCGCGGAGCGACTCGCGTCAATGGCGGACGTGACCGCCAGTGACGGCGCACTGCGCCGCTTCCTGCACGGCCTGCCGGGCGTCGACGCGGTCGGCCTGCAGGCCCGTGCCGCGACCCTCGGCACCCGCTCGATCAAGACCACGGCGAAGGCGTACGCCATCGACCTGGCGATCTCGATGATCGACCTGACGACCCTCGAGGGTGCCGACACCCCGGGCAAGGTCCGGGCGCTCTGCGCCAA
Source organism: Streptomyces sp. MK37H (assembly GCF_018035285.1). Classification (NCBI taxonomy): domain Bacteria; kingdom Bacillati; phylum Actinomycetota; class Actinomycetes; order Kitasatosporales; family Streptomycetaceae; genus Streptomyces; species Streptomyces sp. MK37H. The sequence continues at coordinate 3,343 of NZ_JAAAYH010000483.1, forward strand.
GGGGATCAACCCCGACCCCACCGACCGCACCACCCCGAAAGTCGCGGCGATCTGCGTCTACGGCGACATGGTGGCCACCGCCAAGGAGGCCCTGGCCGGCAGCGGCATCCATGTGGCCGCCGTCGCCACCGCCTTCCCCTCCGGCCGGGCCTCGCTGCCGGTCAAGCTGGCCGACACCCGGGACGCGGTGGCCGCCGGGGCGGACGAGATCGACATGGTGATCGACCGCGGCGCCTTCCTCTCCGGCCGCTACCTCGAGGTCTTCGAGGAGATCCGGCAGGTGAAGGAAGCCTGCGTCCGCGAGGACGGCAGCGGCACCGCGGCCCACCTCAAGGTCATCTTCGAGACCGGTGAGCTCCAGACGTACGACAACGTCCGCCGCGCCTCCTGGCTGGCGATGCTCGCGGGCGCGGACTTCATCAAGACCTCCACCGGCAAGGTGGCCGTCAACGCGACCCCGCCCGTCACCCTCGTCCTGCTGGAGGCGGTCCGCGACTTCCGCGCCACCACCGGCGTACAGGTGGGCGTGAAGCCCGCGGGCGGCATCCGCACCTCCAAGGACGCGATCAAGTACCTGGTGATGGTCAACGAGACGCTGGGCGACGAGTGGCTCTCCCCGGAGTGGTTCCGCTTCGGCGCCTCCAGCCTGCTCAACGATCTGCTCATGCAGCGCCAGAAGCTGAGCACCGGCCGGTACTCCGGTCCCGACTACGTGACGGTGGACTGATACGCCATGCCAGTTTTCGAGTACGCACCCGCGCCCGAGTCCCGCGCGGTCGTCGACATCGCCCCGTCCTACGGCCTGTTCATCGACGGGGAGTTCGCCGAGGCGGGCGACGGCAAGGTCTTCAAGACCCTCTCCCCCTCCTCCGAGGAGGTCCTCTCCGAGGTCGCCCAGGCCAACGCCGAGGACGTGGACCGCGCCGTCAAGGCCGCCCGTAAGGCGTTCGAGACCTGGTCCGCGCTCCCCGGCTCCGAGCGCGCCAAGTACCTCTTCCGGATCGCGCGGATCATCCAGGAGCGCTCCCGCGAGCTGGCCATCCTAGAGTCGCTGGACAACGGCAAGCCGATCCGCGAGTCGCGCGACGCCGATCTGCCCCTGGTCGCGGCCCACTTCTTCTACTACGCGGGCTGGGCCGACAAGCTCGCGTACGCGGGCTACGGCCCGGACCCCCGGCCCCTGGGCGTCGCCGGCCAGATCATCCCCTGGAACTTCCCCCTCCTGATGCTGGCCTGGAAGATCGCCCCGGCGCTCGCCACCGGCAATACGGTCGTCCTCAAGCCCGCCGAGACGACACCCCTGAGCGCCCTGTTCTTCGCGGACATCTGCCGTCAGGCGGGCCTGCCCAAGGGCGTGGTGAACATCGTCACCGGCGACGGCTCGACCGGCGCCGAACTGGTCGCCCACCCCGGCATCGACAAGGTGGCCTTCACCGGCTCGACCGAGGTCGGCAAGGCCATCGCCCGTACGGTGGCCGGTACGAAGAAGAAGGTCACCCTCGAGCTCGGGGGCAAGGCCGCGAACATCGTCTTCGACGACGCCCCCATCGACCAGGCGGTCGAGGGCATCATCGGCGGCATCTTCTTCAACCAGGGCCATGTCTGCTGCGCGGGCTCCCGTCTCCTGGTCCAGGAGTCCGTCCAGGACGAGCTGCTCGACGCGCTCAAGCGCCGGATGAACACCCTGCGCGTCGGCGACCCGCTGGACAAGAACACCGACATCGGCGCCATCAACTCCGCCGAGCAGCTGGCCCGGATCCGCGCCCTGGCCGACGCCGGCGAGGCCGAGGGCGCCGAGCGCTGGGCGCCGCAGTGCGAACTGCCCCGCTCCGGCTACTGGTTCGCACCCACCCTCTTCACCGGCGTCACCCAGGCCCACCGGATCGCCCGCGAGGAGATCTTCGGCCCGGTGCTCTCGGTGCTCACCTTCCGCACCCCCGAAGAAGCCGTGGCCAAGGCCAACAACACGCCGTACGGGCTGTCGGCGGGCATCTGGACGGAGAAGGGCTCGCGCATCCTGTGGATGGCGAACAAGCTCCGGGCGGGCGTGGTGTGGTCCAACACCTTCAACAAGTTCGACCCGGCCTCTCCGTTCGGCGGCTACAAGGAGTCCGGATACGGCCGTGAAGGCGGTCGCCACGGCCTGGAGGCGTACCTCGATGTCTGACAACCGACTCTCCGTGCTCAAGACCTACAAGCTGTTCATCGGGGGCAAGTTCCCCCGGTCCGAGAGCGGGCGGGTGTACGAGGTGACCGACGCACAGGCCAAGTGGCTGGCCAACGCCCCGCTGGCCTCCCGCAAGGACGCCCGGGACGCGGTCGTCGCCGCGCGCAAGGCGTTCGGCGGCTGGTCGGGGGCCACCGCCTACAACCGGGGCCAGATCCTCTACCGCGTCGCCGAGATGCTGGAGGGCCGCCGCGACCAGTTCATCCATGAGGTGGCCGACGCCGAGGGTCTGTCGAAGTCCAAGGCCACCGCGCAGGTGGACGCGGCGATCGACCGCTGGGTCTGGTACGCGGGCTGGTCCGACAAGACGGCCCAGATCGCCGGATCGGCCAACCCCGTGGCCGGGCCGTACTTCAACCTCTCCTCCCCCGAGCCGACCGGCGTGGTCGCGCTCCTCGCGCCCCAGGACTCGTCGTTCCTGGGCCTGGTGTCGGTGATCGCCCCGGCGATCGTCACCGGGAACACGGCCGTGGTCATCGCCGCCGAGACCGCCCCGCTCCCCGCCCTCTCCCTCGGCGAGGTCCTGGCCACCTCCGACCTCCCGGGCGGCGTGGTCAACATCCTGTCCGGCCGCACCGCGGAGATCGCCGCGCCCCTCGCCGCACACCAGGACGTCAACGCCATCGACCTCGCCGGCGCGGACCCGGAGCTCGCGGTCGAGCTGGAGAAGGCCGCCGCGGAAAACCTCAAGCGCGTCCTGCGTCCACAGCCTGTGGATTGGGCCACCGACCCCGGCACCGGCCGCCTCCTCACCTTCCTGGAGACCAAGACCGTCTGGCACCCGATGGGCGTCTAGTCCGACGGGCGGGTCTTTCCCCTCCCCGCCCCTTCCCGCGACACCGAGCGCCCCCGCGACATCCGCATCCCGGAGATCGCGGGGGCATTTTCGTCGCATATATTGTCAACAATTTCATCGACAGTTGGGTTG
>NZ_JAAAYH010000484.1:0-6468 GCF_018035285.1 Streptomyces sp. MK37H
CCGAGGCGGCCGGAGCATCCGGCGCGACCGAGCCCGCACCGTCCGCCCCCGTCCGCGCCTCGCCCAGCCGCCCACCGGTTCCGGCGTCCGCCGTCGGCTCGTACGCGGCGGCGGGTGTCCGCTCCACACCCGCGACCGCGTCCGCCGTCGGCTCATGCTCGCCACCGGATACGGCGGCCCGTGGCCACTCCGCGCCTGCGGCCGCCTCCGGCGCGGATACGCGTGCCTCCGCGCGTGGGCGCCCGGCCGCGTGTGCGGCGCCCAGTGCCGACTCACGCCGAGCCACCGGCAGGGGGGCCGGTCCACTCAAAGCAGCAGCCCCGGAGCCCGACCGCGCCTCCGCGCCCGCGCCCGGCGCGGATCCGCGCGCCTCGGCACGCGGGTCCCCGGCGGCACACGCGACGGACAAGCGGACGCCACCCCCGTCGGAGGCGGACCGGAGAGAGACGGCCGGGCCCGGGCGTACGGCGCCCACCGCCGACTCATGCCGAGCCACGGCCGGCGAGGCCGGTCCACTCAAGGCAGCGGCCCCGGGACCCCGGTCCGGCCCCGGCAAACGCAGCACCCGGTCCGCCAGTGGCAGCAGTGCCGGGCGGTGGACGACCAGAAGGACCGTGCGGCCCTCGGCGAGCCGACGCACCGCCTCGACGACAGACGCCTCCGTCTCGCCGTCCAGGTTCGCCGTCGGCTCATCCAGGAGCAGCAACGGGCGGTCGGCCAGGAAGGCGCGGGCCAGGGCGATCCGTTGGCGCTGGCCCGCGGAGAGCCCCGCGCCCATCTCGCCCAGCCGAGTCTCGATCCCGTCCGGCAGTGCGGAGACAAAACGCAGCGCGTTCGCGTCCCGCAGGGCGGCTCGTACCGCCTCGTCGTCGGCGTCCGGCCGGGCCAGCCGGACGTTCTCCGCGATCGTCCCGGCGAAGAGGTACGGGCGCTGGGGCACCCAGGCGATCTGGCGCCGCCAGCTCTCCGGGTCCAGGGAGGCCAGGTCCCGGCCTCCGATCAGCACCCGGCCCGCGTGCGGCGCCGCGAAGCCGAGCACGGCGTTCAGCAGGGTCGACTTCCCGGCACCGCTGGGACCCACGACGGCGACCGTCTCCCCCGGGCGGATCTCGCACGAGGTCCGGGCGAGGGACGGTTCGGTACGCCCGGGGTGGCGGATCACCAGCCCGTCCAGCGCCAGCGCGGCACCCCGAGCGTCGGGGGCGGGCGAACCACCCACCCCCGAGGGCTGGCGCTCCAGCACCGCGAAGACCTCGTCCGCCGCCGTCAGCCCCTCCGCCGCCGCGTGGTACTGCGCACCCACCTGCCGCAGCGGCAGATACGCCTCAGGGGCGAGCACCAGCACCACCAGCCCGGTGAAGAGGTCCATCTCGCCGTGCACCAGCCGCATTCCGATGTCGACCGCGACCAGCGCGACCGACACCGTGGAGAGCAGCTCCAGGGCCAGGGAGGACAGAAAGGCCAGCCGCAGCGTCTTGAGCGTGGCCCGCCGGTAGTCGCCCGTGATCGCACGGATCGATGCGGCCTGGGCCTTGGCCCGGCCGAAGACCTTGAGCGTGGGCAGCCCGGCGACGACATCGAGGAAGTGCCCGGACAGCCGGGACAGCAGCCGCCACTGACGGTCCATCCGGGACTGGGTGGCCCAGCCGATGAGCATCATGAACAGCGGAATCAGCGGCAGCGTGGCGACGATGATCAGCGCGGAGATCCAGTCCGCGGTGACGATCCGGGCGAGCACCGCCACCGGCACCACCACGGCCAGCCCCAATTGGGGCAGATAGCGTGCGAAGTAGTCGTCCAGCGCGTCGATGCCCCGGGTGGCGAGGGTGGTGAGTTCACCGGTTCGCTGGGAGTCCAGCCAGCTCGGCCCCAGCCGTACGGCCCGCTCCAGCAGCCGCAGCCGCAGCTCCGACTTGACCGCCGCACCGGCCCGATGGGCGGCCAGCTCGGTCAGCCAGGAGACAACCGCCCGGCCGACGGCGACCAGCGCCAGCAACCCCAGCGGAAGCGTCAGCGCCGTCACGCCGTCGCCCCGCTGGAAGGCGCCCACCACGATCTCGGCGATCAGCATCGCCTGCGCGATGACCAGTCCCGCTCCGGCCAGGCCCAGCGCCACGGAGGCGGCCAGGAAGAAGCGGGTGGCCCGTGCGTACCGCAGCAGCCGAGGATCGATTGGTTTCACGTGAAACACCGCACCCGTGTCAGTGGGTGGCCGGGATGTGCCGGGTGCCGATGCGCTTGCGGAAGACCCAGTATGTCCACGCCTGGTAAGCCATGATCAGCGGCATCATGATGGCGCCGACCCAGGTCATGATCTTGAGCGGGTACGGGCTGGAGGCCGCGTTCGCCGCCGTCAGACTCCACGCCGGGTCCAGCGAGGAGGGCATGACCTCGGGGAAGAGCGCCAGGAAGAGCATCGCGACGGCCGCCGCGACGGCCACCCCGGACAGTCCGAACGCCCAGCCCTCACGCCCCCGCTGGTTCATGATCAGCGCCGCGGCCAGCGCCAGAACGGCGATGACGACCGCCACCAGACTCCGGGCGTTCCCGCTGTCGCTCTGCGTCCAGACCAGGAACGGCACCGCGGCCACGACGGTGGCCGACCCGAGCCGGGCCGCGTACCGCCGCGCCCGCGTCCGGATGTCCCCGTCCGTCTTGAGCGCGGCGAAGACGGCGCCGTGGAAGGTGAACAGCACCAGCGTGACCACCCCGCCCAGCAGGGCGTACGGCGTGAGCAGATCCGACAGACCGCCCGCGTAGTTCCCGTCCCGGCCGATCGGCACCCCGTGCACCAGATTGGCGAAGATCGCTCCCCAGAGGAACGCGGGCAGCAGCGAGCACCAGAAGATCGCATGCTCCCAGTTGCGCTGCCAGCGGTCCTCGGGGCGCTTGTGCCGGTACTCGAAGGCGACACCGCGCAGGATGAGGCAGACCAGGATGGCCAGCAGCGGCAGATAGAAGCCGCTGAAGAGCGCCGCGTACCAGTCGGGGAAGGCGGCGAAGGTCGCCCCGGCCGCCGTGATCAGCCAGACCTCATTGCCGTCCCACACCGGCCCGATCGTGTTGATCAGGACCCGGCGCTCGGTGCGGTCACGGGCGAGCAGCTTGGTCAGCACGCCGATGCCGAAATCGAAGCCCTCCAGGAAGAAGTAGCCCGTCCAGAGGAAGGCGATCAGCAGGAACCAGAAGTCGTGAAGGTGCATGATCCTCTCCGGCGGTCAGTACGCGAAGGTCAGCGGCTTGTCGGCGTCGTCCTCCGAGGCGGACCCGCCGCCCGGCCCACCCGGTCCGCTCGAGGGCAGCCGCAGCTTCGGGTCCTTGGCGGGCGGCCTCTCGTCCGTGTCCGGTCCGGCCTTGGCGTACTTGGTCAGCAGCCGCACCTCGATCACCGCGAGCACCCCGTACAGCAGCGTGAAGACGCCGAGCGAGATCAGCACCTCGGTCTGGCTGACGCCGGGGGAGACCGCGTCGGCGGTCTTCATCAGCCCGTAGACCGCCCACGGCTGCCGGCCCATCTCGGTGAAGATCCAGCCGAAGGAGTTGGCGATCAGCGGAAAGCCCATCGTGAGGATGCCGATCCGCCAGGACCAGGTGGACAGCAGCGGACTCATCTCGCGCTTCTTGGTGAGCATGAGCCGGGGCACCTCGTCCTCGCCGGTGCGGAACGCGGGCGCCAGCCACCGCTTGCGGCGGGTCGTCCACAGCCCGATCAGCCCGGCGACGAACGAGGTCATCCCGAAGCCGATCATCAGCCGGAAGCCCCAGAAGGTCATGAAGATGCTGGGGATGTAGTCATCGGGCTGACCGCCGTAGGCGTCGGCTTCCCGCTGGGCGATGTCGTTGATACCGGGGACGGAGTCGGTGAAGTTGCTGTGCGCCAGGAAGGAGAGCACCCCGGGGACCTCCAGCTCGACGCTGTTGTGCCCCTTGCTGACATCGCCGACGGCGAAGACCGAGAAGGGCGCGGGCGCCTGGGTGTCCCAGAGGGCCTCGGCCGCCGCCATCTTCATCGGCTGCTGCTCGAACATCACCTTGCCGAGCTGGTCACCGCTGATCGCCGTACCGAGCCCCGCGATCACCGCGACCACCAGGCCCACCCGCAGCGAGGCCCGCATCGCCCCGATCTGCTTCTTCCGCTGCTCGCCCAGCTCCTCGCCGCGCTCCCGGCGGCGCTTGGCCCGCAGCAGATGGAAGGAGGAGATCCCGATGATGAAGGCGGCGCCGGTGAGGAAGGCCGCGGTCAGCGTGTGGAAGACCACGACCAGGGTGGTGTTCTGGGTCAGCACCGCCCAGATGTCGGTGAGCTGGGCCTTTCCGGTGGCCTTGTCGATGGTGTAGCCGGTCGGGTGCTGCATCCAGGAGTTGGCGGCCAGGATGAAGTACGACGAGAGGATCGTGCCGAGCGAGACGATCCAGATGCAGGCGCAGTGGATCTTCTTGGGCAGCTTGTCCCAGCCGAAGATCCACAGACCTATGAAGGTGGACTCGAAGAAGAAGGCCAGCAGGGCCTCCATCGCGAGCGGTGCGCCGAAGACATCACCGACGAAGCGGGAGTAGTCCGACCAGTTCATACCGAACTGGAACTCCTGCACGATGCCGGTGACCACACCCATCGCGATGTTGATCAGGAAGAGCTTCCCCCAGAACTTGGTGGCGTGGAAGTACTTCTCCTTGCCCGTGCGGACCCAGGCGGTCTCCAGACCCGCCGTGATCGCGGCGAGAGAGATCGTCAGTGGCACGAAGAGGAAGTGGTAGACCGTCGTGATGCCGAACTGCCATCGGGCCAGCGTCTCCGGCGCCAGAGCCAGATTCACCTGAATCTCTCCTTACGGTCGTGCCTGCCCGCCGAGCGAGCTTGTGAACGTATTCACATTCACAAGCAATGATACGCACATGGCTTCGCCCCCTCCCACGGGGGGTGGTAGGGGGCGAATGGGGCACGTATGGGTATGCTGCGCACCTCTCGGAAGGGCCGTTGGGCCCCTTGCCAATGGGGCCCTCGACGGATCCGAAGGCGGCGTCCCGCCCGGCGGCCGTTCCGCCCGGCGGCCAACCCGCCGGGGGCGGCGGCCGGCCCGCCCGGCTCAGAGCTCCTTGCGGTACTCCTCCGCCGTCCGCAGGAAGATCTCGTTCGCCTCGCGTTCGCCGATGGTCACCCGCACGCCCTCACCCGGGAACGGACGGATGACCACGCCCGCCGCCTCGCACACCGCCCCGAAGTCGGCCGTGCGCTCCCCCAGCCGCAGCCAGACGAAGTTCGCCTGCGAGTCCGGGACCGTCCACTCCTGGGCGGTCAGCGCCTCCCACACCCGACCCCGCTCGGTGACCAGCGCGTCCACCCGCTCCCGCAGCGCGTCCTCGCTGCGCAGCGAGGCCACCGCCGCGTCCTGGGCGAGCTGGCTGACGCCGAACGGCACCGCGGTCTTGCGCAGCGCCGCCGCCACCGGCTCATGGGCGATCGCGAAGCCGACCCGCAGCCCGGCCAGGCCATACGCCTTGGAGAAGGTGCGCAGCACACACACATTCGGCCGGTCCCGGTAGAGGTCGATCCCGTTGGGGACCCGCTCGTCCCGGATGAACTCGATGTACGCCTCGTCCAGCACCACCAGCACATCGGACGGCACCCGCTCCAGGAACCGCTCCAGCGCGGCCCGGCGCACCACGGTGCTGGTCGGGTTGTTGGGGTTACAGACGAAAATCAGCCGGGTGCGGTCGGTGATGGCGTCCGCCATCGCCTCCAGGTCGTGCTCCTCGGCGTCGTTCAAGGGGACCCGCACCGACGTCGCCCCGGCGATCTGAGTGATGATCGGATATGCCTCGAAGGACCGCCAGGCGTAGATCACCTCATCGCCCGGCCCCGCCGTGGACTGGACCAGCTGCTGGGCCACGCCGACCGAGCCGGTCCCGGTGGCCAGATGCTCCAGCGGTACGTCGAAGCGGCTCGCCAGCTCGGCGATCAGCGCGGTGCAGGCGAGGTCCGGGTAGCGGTTGAAGGAGGCGGCGGCGTTCGCGGCGGTCTCCAGCACCCCGGCCAGCGGCGGATAGGGGTTCTCGTTGGAGGAGAGCTTGAAGGCCAGGGGGCCGCCCGCGGCGGCCGGCTTGCCGGGCTTGTACGTCGGAATGCCGTCCAGCGCGGCGCGCAGCTTGGGGCTCTTCTCGGTCACCGACAGTCCTCCTCGACCCATCCTGTCCCGGGCCCGTGCACAGCGTTCGCACACGGCAATACTGCACACCTTATGAGGATTCCCCCGTCTCGCGTACCCGCCGGGCGCCGCCGCGTATCCGCCCCCGGCGCCCGCGTACCCACCGGGGGGAGCGCCCCGCTTTTTCACGCGCGCCGGTGGCGAGCGCCGTGGCGCGCATCACCCGTGCAGGTGAGTTGAGACCTCTTCGAGACATGTATCAATCACCAGGCGTGGATATGCCAGGGGCGATCAGAGGCCCGGTGGAACCCCCAACTGGCTTCAC
>NZ_JAAAYH010000485.1:0-6467 GCF_018035285.1 Streptomyces sp. MK37H
GGGCGTACCGCCGAAGGACACGCCGGTGACGCCGCGCAGGTTCTGGCCGAACAGCCGGACGTAGTTGCCACCGGCGGCGGGGCCCGAGTCGGGCACCACGGCGAGCAGCGTCGGCGGTCCCACCGGTGGCCAGTAGCCCGCGGTGGCGGCATTGGTGGCGGCGGCGGTCGCGAGAGCGGTCGAAGTCATGGTCGGTCCTCCCGGGGAAGGGTTCGGGTGATGTGCGCCGACGGCATGCCGACGGACGTGGGCACGCGCCGCCGGTCAACGCTTCGTCGTCACCGCGCGGTCGAGACAGGCCGCACCGGAGGAACGGATGAGCCGCGGGCGGCCGGTCGGGGCGCGGGAACGGTGCGCGGATGAAGAGCGGAGCCACGGGGCGGACGCCCGGCTCCTGGAGTGGCCGACGAGGTATGGGGCGACCTCGGCGGCACGTTTCCAGTTATCCACGCCCCTCGGCGTCACTCAAGGCCTCACGGCGGCCATCACTCGTTTGGCGCATCAGGGCGCGCGTGGCACCGAGCTTGTATGACAAGCGCTCGGCTATTCGGGCGAATGCGTGCCAAGGGGTATGGCTTGCCGTCGCCCGTCATGCCTCTAATGAGTGATATCGGCAGCGCCGACCCAGCAGTGACATCGGCAGCGCCGACCCAGCAGTGACATCGGCCGTGCCGACCCCCGTATGACCACCCGGGGAAGAGCCGACCCCCGTATGACCACCCGGGGAGGAAACGATCCGATGAGCCTCGCCGCGTTCCTTCTCGCCCTCGGCACCACCTGCCGGATCACCCGCTTCATCACCAAGGACACCCTGGCGGCCGGGTTCAGGATCTGGGTCGCCGACCGCTTCGGCGACGACTCCCGCCCCACCTACCTGGTCAACTGCGGCTGGTGCACCAGCACATGGGTGGCCGCCGCGATCGCCGTCTACGCCTCCTTGCTGCACACCACCGCGTGGTTCCACCTCCCGGCCACCGCCCTGACGCTCTCCTACCTGGCCGGTGTCGCCTCGCGATGGCTGGACTGACCCACCGCCCCCCACAACGACCCGAGGGAAAGGAAGGGCAACCATGGCCTGCAACTGCGGCGGAACAGCGGCTCAATGGCCGCCTCAACCCGTTGTCGTCTATGAGCTGACACTGCCGGACGGTACGGTCCGGCGCTACGTCACCCACCAGGAAGCCGACGCCGCCAACAAGCGCGCGGGCTCCACCGGAGTGATCACCGCCGTCACCCAGTGACGCCGAGGACCCACACCCCGCGCCCGGCGACCCGGCTGTCAGTGGTCTGCGGCAGACTGCGGGCATGGACATCACGATCAGACGCGCGCGGGACGAGGAGCTGGACGGAATCGGAGAGCTCACCGCACAGGTGTATCTGGGGGACGGCCTCCTGGACTTCGGGGACAGTGATCCTTATCTCGCCACCCTGCGCGACGCCCGCCGCCGGGCCGCCGAGGCCGAGCTGCTGGTCGCGGCGGACGCGGCGGGCGACGAGGTCCTGGGCGCCGTGGCGTTCGCCGTGCACGGCGGGGCGTACGCGGAGCTGGCCCGCCCCGGCGAGGGCGAGTTCCGGATGCTGGCCGTCCGCCCCGAGTCCCGCCGCCGCGGCGCCGCCGAAGCGCTCGTGCGAGCCTGCCTGGACCGGGCCCGCGCACTGGGCCTGCGGCGAATAGTGATCAGCAGCCAGCGGTCGATGACCGCCGCCCACCGCCTGTACGAGCGGCTGGGCTTCACCCGTGCCCCGGAGCGCGACTGGGCGCCCCTGCCCGGCACGGACCTCACCCTCTGGGCCTTCACCGTGGAGCTGTGACGCCCCGCGCCGCACGCCCCAGGTCACGGGCCACCTCCGGAACGCATTAGCACATTCATGCGAAACTCCGCAGCTCCGACACAAGATATGGGGGTGCGTGCGTCGGCCGACACAAGATGTATGCTCGTCCTCGCTGTCGCCACAGGGGAATCCGGTGGGAATCCGGAACTGTCCCGCAACGGTGTACGTGTGCGCTCAATTCGGCGTGCCCGTGAGTCCGAGCACCTGCCGACAGCCCTGTGAACACGTCCCCCGGCCTCGAGGGTTGGGCCGATGGACGCTGCGTGGTGTGCCTGGCGTACGAGGAGTGCGGCATCGGCATGCCCGTACGCGCCCATCGCACCACCCCTCGCGGTCCAGCCGAGCGAGGGAGAGCACCTCAGTGACCATCGCGCCCGCCGATCCGGTTTCAGCGCAGGCGGCTTCTCAGGCAGCGGACGACGCGCCCGGGACCGCCCTGCTACGGACTCTTACCGGACTCACCGCCGACCTGCCCGCCACCGACCCCGGCAAGGTCGCGGCCGCCGCCCTGCGCGGCCGTCATCCCGGCTCGGACGAGGCGGAGTTGCGCACGCTCGCGACCGAGGCGGCGGCCGGGCTGATCGCCGAGGAGCCGGAGTACTCGCGGCTCGCGGCGCGGCTGCTGGCGCTCACCATCACGGAGGAGGCGGCCGGGCAGGGCGCGGTCTCCTTCTCCACCTCCGTCCAGGTGGGCCACCGCGAGGGCCTGCTCGCCGACTCCACCGCGGAGTTCGCCGCCGCCCACGCCGAGCGGCTGGACGCGCTGGTGGAGCGGGCCCTGGCCGACGGCGCCGACAACCGTTTCGGCTACTTCGGGCTGCGTACCCTCTACAGCCGCTATCTGCTGCGCCACCCGATCACCCGTCAGGTGATCGAGACCCCGCAGCACTTCCTGCTGCGCGTGGCCTGCGGGCTCGCCGAGAACCTCTCGGAGCGGGCGCTGGACGATGTGGCCGAGCTCTACCGGCTGACCAGCACGCTGTCGTACCTGCCCAGCTCCCCCACGCTGTTCAACTCCGGCACCCGGCATCCGCAGATGTCGTCCTGCTATCTGCTGGACTCGCCGCTGGACGAGCTGGACTCGATCTACAACCGCTACCACCAGGTGGCGCGGCTGTCGAAGCACGCGGGCGGCATCGGCCTGTCCTACTCCCGCATCCGGGCCCGCGGTTCGCTGATCCGGGGCACCAACGGGCACTCCAACGGCATCGTGCCGTTCCTGCGCACGCTCGACGCCTCGGTGGCCGCCGTCAACCAGGGCGGCCGGCGCAAGGGCGCGGCCTGTGTCTACCTGGAGACCTGGCACGCGGACCTCGAGGAGTTCCTGGAGCTGCGGGACAACACGGGCGAGGACGCCCGCCGCACCCACAACCTCAACATCGCCCACTGGATCCCGGACGAGTTCATGCGCCGGGTCGAGGCGGACGCCGACTGGTCGCTGTTCTCCCCGGCCGACGCGCCCGATCTGGTGGACCTGTGGGGCGAGGAGTTCGACGCCGCGTACCGCAGGGCCGAGGCCGAGGGGAAGGCCGTCAAGCAGGTCCCGGCGCGCCAGCTGTACGCCCGGATGATGCGCACCCTCGCGCAGACCGGCAACGGCTGGATGACGTTCAAGGACGCCGCCAACCGCACCGCCAACCAGACCGCCGAGCCCGGCAGGGTCGTCCACTCCTCCAACCTCTGCACCGAGATCCTGGAGGTCACCGACGACGGCGAGACCGCCGTGTGCAACCTCGGATCGGTCAACCTCGCCGCCCACCTGGGCGAGGACGGGCAGCTGGACTGGGAGCGCCTCGACGCCACCGTCCACACCGCCGTGACCTTCCTCGACCGCGTGGTGGACATCAACTTCTACCCCACGGAGGAGGCCGGGGCCTCCAACTCTCGCTGGCGCCCGGTGGGTCTGGGCCTCATGGGGCTCCAGGACGTCTTCTTCCGGCTGCGGCTGCCGTTCGACTCGCCCGAGGCCACGGCGCTCTCCACGCGGATCTCCGAGCGCATCATGCTCGCCGCGTACGAGGCGTCCTGCGAGCTCGCCGAGCGCCACGGCCCGCACCCCGCCTGGGCCGAGACCCGCACCGCGCGCGGTGTGCTGCACCCGGACCACTACCCGGACGCGGTGGCCACCTGGCCGGAGCGCTGGCAGGCGCTGCGCACCCGGATGGCGAAGTCCGGGATGCGGAACTCGCTGCTGCTGGCGATCGCGCCGACCGCGACCATCGCCTCCATCGCGGGCGTCTACGAGTGCATCGAGCCGCAGGTCTCCAACCTCTTCAAGCGCGAAACGCTCAGCGGGGAGTTCCTGCAGGTCAACTCCTACCTGGTGGACGACCTCAAGAAGCTGGGCGTCTGGGACGCCCAGACCCGTGAGGCGCTGCGCGAGGCGGGCGGCTCGGTGCAGGACTTCTCCTGGGTGCCCGCGGACGTACGGGAGCTGTACCGCACCGCGTGGGAGATCCCGCAGCGCGCCCTGATCGACATGGCGGCGGCCCGCACCCCGTACCTCGACCAGAGCCAGTCGCTGAACCTCTTCATGGCCTCGCCGACCATCGGCAAGCTCAGCTCGATGTACGCGTACGCCTGGAAGCGCGGCATCAAGACCACGTACTACCTGCGCTCGCGTCCGGCCACCCGGATCGCCCAGAGCGCCCGGGGCGGCGCCGCCGCGGCCGCCCCCGCCGTCACCGTTCCCGCGCAAGCGGCCCCGGTCGAGGCCGACGCGATCGCCTGCTCCCTGGAAAACCCCGAGTCCTGCGAGGCCTGCCAGTAATGCCCACCGCATCCGAGATGACCACCGCGAACACCTCGGCCGAGCACCACAAGAACCTGCTCGACCCGGGCTTCGAACTCACCCTGCGGCCGATGCGGTACCCGCAGTTCTACGACCGCTACCGCGACGCGATCAAGAACACCTGGACGGTGGAGGAGGTCGACCTCCACTCCGACGTCGCCGACCTCGCCAAGCTCTCCCCCGGTGAGCAGCATCTGATCGGCCGTCTGGTCGCCTTCTTCGCGACCGGCGACTCGATCGTGGCCAACAACCTGGTGCTGACGCTCTACAAGCACATCAACTCCCCCGAGGCGCGGCTGTATCTGTCGCGGCAGCTCTTCGAGGAGGCGGTGCACGTCCAGTTCTATCTGACGCTGCTGGACACCTACCTCCCCGACCCGGACGACCGCGCCGCGGCCTTCGCCGCCGTCGAGAACATCCCCTCCATCCGGGAGAAGGCGGAGTTCTGCTTCCGCTGGATGGACTCGGTGGAGAAGATCGAGCGGCTGGAGACCAAGGAGGACCGCCGCCGCTTCCTGCTCAACCTGATCTGCTTCGCGGCCTGCATCGAGGGGCTGTTCTTCTACGGCGCCTTCGCCTACGTGTACTGGCTCCGCTCGCGCGGGCTGCTGCACGGCCTGGCGACGGGCACCAACTGGGTGTTCCGCGACGAGTCGATGCACATGGAGTTCGCCTTCTCGGTCGTGGACACCGTCCGCGAGGAGGAGCCGGACCTCTTCGACGACGAGCTCCAGCGGCAGGTCACCGACATGCTGAAGGAGGCCGTCGAGGCGGAGCTCCAGTTCGCCCGCGATCTGTGCGGGGACGGGCTGCCGGGCATGAACACCGCGTCGATGCAGGAGTATCTGCAGTGCGTGGCCGACCAGCGCCTGCAGCGGCTCGGCTTCGCCCCGGTCTTCGGCTCGGAGAACCCGTTCTCCTTCATGGAGCTGCAGAACGTCCAGGAGCTGACCAACTTCTTCGAGCGGCGCGCCTCGGCGTACCAGGTCGCGGTCGAGGGGTCGGTCGCCTTCGACGACGACTTCTGATGTCGGGCTTCTGATGTCAGGCTTCTGATGTCGGACGAGTTCTGACATCAACAGGGCGGGCCGGATTCCGAGGGGTCCGGCCCGCCCTGTGAGGTACGGCACACTCAGTCGTTCGGCACCGTCTCATAGCGGGCGGTGCCCTCGGCCATCTGCTTCAGCACATCCTTACGGTCGCGCTTGGAGAGCCGGTCGATGTAGAGGTAGCCGTAGAGGTGGTCGGTCTCGTGCTGGAGGCAGCGCGCGAAGTAGCCGGTGCCGCGCACCGCGATCGGCTCGCCGTCGAGGTCCTGGCCGCGCACCACCGCGTAGTCGGGGCGGGCCAGCTCCGCGTACGCCGTGGGGACCGACAGACAGCCCTCGTTGGAGTCGTCCAGCACCCGGCGCTCGGCGGGCAGCTCCTCCAGCACCGGGTTGCACACCACGCCCACATGGCGAACGCCCTCGTCGTCCATGCAGTCGTAGACGAAGACCTTGAGGTCGACACCGATCTGGTTGGCGGCCAGGCCCACGCCCTCCGCCGCCCGCTGGCTGGCGAACATGTCGTCGACGAGCCGTGCCAGCTCCTCGTCGAACACGGTCACGTCCCGGCACTCCTTGTGCAGGACCGGGTTGCCGTACACGGTGATCGGGCGGGCGGTGCCGCGCTCGCGGAAGGCCCGCTCACGCTCCTCGCAGTCCTCCGTGTCCACGATGAACTCGTCGTCCACCCGCTGCTTCGTCCCTTGCTGCGACATCGTCCGCCGTATGCCTTCCTTCAACCGTGATGCGTCGCCCTACAGGGTACGGGCACGGCGCGGCGGGGTGCGGTGTGCTTA
>NZ_JAAAYH010000486.1:0-6466 GCF_018035285.1 Streptomyces sp. MK37H
TCTGCGATATCGGGCAGGTTGACCACGATGTTCTCCGGTGTCCGGGTGGTCATCCAGGTCAGCGGCCTGGTGCGGGAGAGGTTGCACTCCACGTGCGGCAGATACGGCGGCACGAAGACCCAGTCGCCCTCCTCCATGTCGACGTAGTCCCGGAGCTCCTCGCCGAAGTAGATGCGGGCCCGGCCGGACAGGACATAGCCACCGGTCTCGGCCTCGCCGTGGTGATGGGTCACCGAGCGATAGCCGGGTTCGTTGCTGACCTTGCCGAACCAGAGACGGGTGGCGGGGGTGTGCTGGATGCTCACGCCCGAGATACGGACGGCACCGCCCGAGTCGGCGGTGTTCGCGCTCTCAAGGCCGCCGCGCGTCACCACGGGGGCGACGATGCCGTTGGGCAGCCGGTACATCGAATTATCGCCCTCGAGGCGGTACTTGCTCAGATCGGGCTCCATGGGGTCGGCTCCGTTCAGTCGGGGACCAGGATCCGATGTCTCGTGTTTCTCACGGCCGTCATCTAAAGTCAATACACCTGCCCGGCCGTGGGACAGGACGGAACACAACCGAGCCGGAGGCCCCATGACCCCCGTCCCCGTGAACCCGAGCGCCCTGCCGGCACCCAGTGGCTACTCACACGGAACACTCGCCGGAAACACCCTCCACCTGGGAGGACAGACCGCCCTCGACGCCGACATGAAGATCGTTCCGGGGGGCATCGTCGAGCAGTTCCGGCAGGCGTTCGGCAATCTGCTCACCACGCTGCGCGAGGCCGGCGGGCGGCCCGAGGACCTGGTGAGCGTGACCATCTACCTCACCGACATCCCCGACTACCAGGCGCACGGCAAGGAGATCGGCAGGGTCTGGCGCGAGCTCGCCGGGCCCGTCTACCCGGCCATGGCGGGCATCGGCTGTACGGCGCTGTGGCAGCCCGAAGCCATGATCGAGATCCTGGGTGTGGCCGTGATACCGGAGGAACGACTGGTGACGCCGCGCGCGTAGGAGGGGGACCGCGCCCGCGAGAGGGGCCGACGCGATCCGCGCATCGCTCCGGCCTCGGACGCGAGCAGGTGATCACCATCACCGCGCCAGACGTTAGGGTGCCGGGAATGACCGCGCAGACGACACCGGCCACCACCGTGGCGGGCGAACGGGAGTCCCGCCACGCCCCGCTCATCCTCACGCTCTACGGCCTCTACGCCCGGGGCGAGCACAACTGGCTCTCGGTCGCCTCGCTGATCGGCCTCATGGCGGACCTCGGCGTGGAGAGCCGGGCCGTGCGGTCCTCGGTCTCCCGGATGAAACGCCGCGATGTGCTGTGCGGCGAGCGCCGCGAGGGCGTCGCCGGGTACTCGCTCGCCGGCTCGACCCTGCAGACGCTCGCCGAGGGGGATGTACGCATCTTCCGGCAGGCCAGGGCGTCCCGCGAGGACGGCTGGGTGCTCGTGGTGTTCTCCGTGCCCGAGTCCGAGCGCGAGAAGCGGCACGCCCTGCGGACGGCCCTGACCCGGCTGGGCTTCGGCACCGCCGCGTCAGGCGTCTGGATCGCCCCCGGACACCTGGCGGACGAGGCGCGGCGAACCCTGGAGCGCCGGGAGCTGTCCGCGTACGTCGACATCTTCACCGGTGACCACGTGGCCTTCGGGGACCCGCGGCAGAAGGTCCGCTCCTGGTGGGACCTCGATGAACTCACCGCCATGTACGCGGACTTCCTGCACCGGTACGGCCCCGTGCTGGACGCGGTGACGCACCGCGAACCACAGCCGCTGGAGGCGTTCCGGACGTACGTACCGATGCTGACCCAGTGGCGGCGCATGCCCTACCGCGACCCGGGGCTTCCCCTGGAGCTGCTACCGCCGGAGTGGAACGGCGTGGCCGCGGGCGAACTGTTCGACCGGCTCCACGCCCTGCTGAGTGCCCCAGCGTCGGCGCACGCCGCGGGGGTCTGCCACGCGCGCTAGGGGAAATGAGATGAGCGGGTTTCCGGCGCGCCGGAAACCCGCTCATCTGCCGTATGCGGACTTAAGTCGGAGTCGTCACCGCTTCCCGGCTCACCGCGCCGTCCCGCGCGGCCGCACCCGCCTCCGCGTCCAGGCTTCGGCGGAAGGTCTCGGGGGCGACCGCCATCGTCGCCGCGGCGATGAGGGCACCCGCGGCCACCAGGGCCATCAGACTCCAGGAGGCCCCGCCGCTCCACAGGACCACCGACGTGGCCAGCATCGGAGTGAAGCCGCCCAGCACCACACTGCCTGCCTGGTAGCCGACCGACACTCCGCTGTAGCGGACCCGGGCGGGGAACAGCTCGGCGTAGAACGCGGCCAGCGGGCCGAACACCGCGCCATGTCCCAGGGCCATCATCACGACCAGGGCCAGACAGATCAGCACCGGCGACCGGGTGTCGACCATCAGGAAGAACGGTCCCGCGAACGCCGCCATGAAGAGCGCGCCCCCGATGAACACCGGCCGGCGGCCCACCCGGTCCGAGAGCGCACCCCACAGCGGGATCACCGCGATGTCCACCGCGGCGGCGATCATCACCCCCGTCAGCCCCACCTGCCGTGACAGATCGAGCTGTTCGGAGAGGTAGGTGAGGATGAAGACGGTGAAGATGTAGTAGTTGCCGCCCTCCGCGAACCGGGCACCGACGGCGATCAGCACCTCCCTGGGGTGATTGCGCACCACGTCGACCAGAGGACGCCGGGACCGCCCGCCGCTCTCGGCTGCCTGGACGATCGACTCGGGCTCCGAGATCCGGAACCGGATGTAGAGGCCGACACCGGCCAGCAGCGCGCTGGCGAGGAAGGGCAGCCGCCACCCCCACGCCAGGAACTGCTCATCCGGCAGCAGGGACACGGCGCTGAAGACACCGGTGCCCAGCAACAGCCCCGCCGAGACCCCGGTCTGCGGCCACGCCCCGTACAGCCCGCGCCGGCCGCTCGGCGCGTGCTCGACCGCCATGAGCACCGCGCCACCCCACTCGCCGCCGACCGCGAATCCCTGCACCAGGCGCAGGAAGACCAGCAGGGTCGGCGCCCACAGACCGATCTGGGCGTGGGTCGGCAGCAGACCGATCAGGGTCGTGGCCGCCCCCATCAGGGTCAGCGTCACCACGAGGGTGGCCTTGCGGCTGACCTTGTCCCCGTAGTGCCCGGCCACGAATCCGCCCACCGGGCGGGCCAGGAACCCGGCCGCGAAGGTCGCGAAGGCGGCCATGATCCCGGCGGCCGAGCTGACCTGCGGGAAGAACAGCCGATTGATGACCAGGGCGGCCGCGGTCCCGTAGATCGTGAAGTCGTACCACTCGATCACGCTGCCGATGGTGCTGGACGACAGTGCCCGCCTGGCCGGGGCCCCTGACGCCGTCGATGCTCCGGAGGGCATGGCTGCCTCCTCCTCTTCCGCGCGGCTCTTCTTCGCGGATGTCGATGGGATGGGTCAGACGAGGGGTCAGGCGCCGTAGGAGTGGCCGGGGGCCCAGGTCAGGGGCTGCCCGGCGTACTTGGCCGCCCGGACGTCGCCGGAGCGGGCGTGGCCCTCGAAGAGCTCGGTGCGCGCCGCCCGGCCGCAGACCTCGCCGAGCCGCGCGCTCGACGCAGGGTCGGTGACCTGCTGGTAGGTGACCGTCTTGAGGTACTTCCCGACCCACAGCCCGCCGGTGTAGCGGGCCGCGCCGCGCGTGGGCAGCACATGATTGGTGCCGATCACCTTGTCCCCGTAGGAGACGCAGGTCCCCTCGCCCAGGAACAGCGCCCCGAAGTTCCGCATGGCGTCCAGGGCCTTGCGGGGCTCGGCCGTGAGGATCTGGACGTGCTCGCTGGCGTAGGAGTCGGCCAGCGCGTACGCCGCGTCGAGGTCGTCGACGACATGGACCTCACCGTGGTCCCGCCACGCGGGCCCGGCCAGATCGCGGGTCGGCATGTCCGGCAGGATCTCCTCGACATGCGCGATGACCTCGCGGCCGATCCGCTCCGAGGTGGTGATCAGCACCGCCGGGGAGTCGGGCCCGTGCTCGGCCTGGCTGAGCAGGTCCACGGCCGCGATGAACGGGTCGGCGTGCTCGTCGGCGACCACCAGGGTCTCGGTCGGCCCGGCGAACAGGTCGATGCCCACCTCGCCGAACAGCTGCCGCTTGGCCTCGGCCACATACGCGTTGCCCGGCCCGGCGAGCAGATCGACCTTGCTGATGCTCTCGGTGCCCAGGGCCATGGCGGTGATCGCCTGCACCCCGCCCAGCAGATGGATCTCATCGGCCCCGGCCAGGTGCATGGCCGCGATCGTGGCATCGGGCACCTCGCCCCGGATGGGCGGCGTGCACGCCACGACCCTCGGCACCCCGGCGGTCTTGGCGGTCACGATGGTCATGTGGGCCGAGGCCAGCAGCGGGTAGCGGCCGCCCGGCACATAGGCACCGGCCGCGGCGACCGGGATGTGCTTCTGCCCCAGCGAGACACCGGGCAGCGTCTCCATCTCGAACTCGCTCAGGGAGGCCAGCTGCCGCTCCGCGAAGGTGCGCACCTGGCGCTGGACGAAGCGGATGTCCTCCAGCACCTGCTCGGGCACCCGGGCGACGATCTCCTCGATCTCCTCCGCCTTCAGCCGGAAGGACTCCGGATCCCAGCGGTCGAAGCGGGCGGAGTACTCGCGGACGGCGGCGTCGCCGCGCGAGCGGATGTCGGAAATGATCCCGGCGACGGCGTCGGTGACCTCAGGGCTGCTGCTGCCGGGCGTGCTCTTCGCGGCGGCGGCGGCTTTCAGGGTCAGGACCATGGCGGAGCCAATCTCTCGGCGCCCTCTCGGACGCATGGTTACGTATTCATGGGGACCGTACGCCTTCGCTGTGAATACGTAAACATGCATCCGGGAGATCTTTTGCCGACGGCCCCGGCGGGGCGGCGGTGGGCGCGCCGCTAGGATGACTACGTAAACACCCAAAAGCGCCGCCGGGGCCGGACACCGCCCCGCGGATCCGGCCCTACGGAGGAGCTGTGGTCACCAGCCAGGACGTGGCCCGGCTGGCCGGAGTGTCGCAGGCGACCGTCTCCCGGGTGCTGCAGGGCAGCGCCAGGGTCTCCCCGGAGACCAGGGAGCGCGTCCTGACCGCCATGAAGCAGGCCGGGTATCACCCCAACGCGGCCGCCAGGGCCATGCGCACCCGGCGCGCCGGCACGATCGGCGTGGTCGTCGCGGACATCACCAACCCCTTCTATCCGCAGCTGCTGGAAGCGGTCAGCGATGAACTCGGCCGCGCCGGGCAGCGGATGACCCTGTGGAACGCCACCGGCCCGAGCGAGGCCAGCGCCCTCGAGGCGATCCGCGAAGGCGCGGTGGACGGGCTCCTGTTCACCACGGTGACCGAGATGTCCAAGCCACTCGAAGAGGCGCTGCAGCGGAACGAGCCCGTGGTGCTGCTCCACCGGGGGCTGGACCACATCGGCTGCGACCAGGTCACCGCCGACAACGTGGCCGGGGGGCGGCTCGCCGCCCGGTACCTGGTGCGGGCCGGACACGAGCGCATCGGCTTTCTGCGGGGACCGCAGTCGGCCAGCACCGCGCTCCACCGGGAGCGCGGCTTCCGCGAGATGCTCGACGAACTCGGGCACCCACTGCCGCCCGAGCTGGTGCTGCCGGGAGACTTCTCCCACGACACGGCGCGCGCGGCGATGCGCGAACTGCTCGACCGCCCGCAGCCCCCGTCCGCCGTCTTCTGCGCCAACGACCTCACCGCCCTCGGTGCCGTGGACGGCGCGATCTCGCTGGGCGTGCGGATCCCCGAGGACGTCTGGGTGGTGGGGTACGACGACATCGCGATGGCCGCGTGGGAGGCGTACGGCCTGACGACGGTGCGGCAGCCGATCACGGACATGGCGCGGATGGCGGTGCGCATGCTGATCGAGCGGATCGACGACCGCACGCTGCCCGCCCGGCGTCGCGAGTTCCCGGCCGAGCTGGTGATCCGGCGGTCCACCGCGCATACGCCCGCTTCCTGACGGCGTTTCGGGGCGGGGCTCGGTCCACCGCATGGGAACGCCGCCGCCCGGGTGCGGGGTGCTCCCGGGCGGGCGGCTCGTCGGGTGCCCGGCGCGGCGGACCGTCAGGCGGTTCAGCCCGCCAGGGTGTTGCGCAGGGCGGCGAGCCCGTCGGCGTAGATGCCGTGGAAGAGCGCGACGGCTTCGTCGTCGCTGACGCCGGTGGGGGTGAACGTCCCGGACCACTCGACGCGCGACGCGTCGGACCGGCCGGGGACCTCGCGCACGCGCAGCGTGGAGAGGTAGTCGGTCACCGGGAACGGCGCCTCCAGGATGGCGTAGCTATACGAGCGCGCCGCGTCGTCGAAGGCCACGAGTCGCTCGACGATCACGCCGCCCTCCTCGTTGCGCAGTCGACGGACGCGGCCGCCCTCGGCGGCGACGCTCTCGGAGATGTACGGCAGCCAGTCGGGCAGCGCGTCGAAGCCGCCGATGAGCTGCCACAC
>NZ_JAAAYH010000487.1:0-6402 GCF_018035285.1 Streptomyces sp. MK37H
GACGCACGGCGTGCGAGGGGCAGCCGCGTGCGCCATGGTGGATGCCAGGGCCGGGGAGCGGTTCGCACTGGTGGAGGGTGGGTGCGGATGTTCAGCAGGCGCAGCTTCTGGAAGATCGTGGGTGCGGGTGCGGTCGGGGCACCGCTCGCCGCCCGGGCCGCCACCGGCTCGGCGGAGGCCGCGGGGATGCTTGCGGACCCGGCGGAGCAGGGGACGTCGGCCGCGCGGCCGCACCCGTCCTTCGCCGCCCTGCGGCAGATCAGGGCCGGGGTGCTGAACGTCGGCTACGCGGAGACCGGTCCGGCCCATGGCCCCGCGGTCGTCCTGCTGCACGGCTGGCCCTATGACATCCACAGCTATGCCGATGTGGCGCCCTTGCTGGCCGCCAAGGGCTATCGGGTGATCGTCCCGTACCTGCGCGGCTACGGAACGACGCGCTTTCTGTCGCCCCGGACGATCCGCGACGGCCAGCAGTCGGTGTTCGCGGTCGATCTCATCGCCTTGATGGACGCACTCGGGATCGAGCGGGCCGTCCTCGCCGGATTCGACTGGGGCTCGCGAACGGCCGACATCGTCGCGGCGCTGTGGCCGCAGCGCTGCAAGGCCCTGGTCTCGGTGACCGGCTATCTGATCACCAACCGGAAGGCGAACAAGCAGCCGCAGCCACCGAAGGTCGAATGGGCCTGGTGGTATCAGTACTACTTCGCCACCGAGAGGGGTGCGCTCGGGCTGGAGAACCCCGACTACCGACGCCAACTGGCGCGGCTCGTCTGGCGGTTCAACTCCCCGACGTGGCATTTCGACGACGCCACCTTCGCACGCACCGCCGCCGCCTTCAGGAATCCGGACTACGTGCGCATCGTGATGAACAACTATCGCTGGCGGCTGGGGCTCGCGGCGGGCGATCCCCGGTACGACGGTCTGGAGCGGCGCCTGGCCAAGGGTCCCGTCATCGGCGTCCCCACGGTCACGCTGGACGGCGGGCGCGATCCGTTCACCCCGGCCGGGGACGGTGCCGCGTACCGGGACAAGTTCTCCGGCCCGTACGCCCACCGAACGCTGAAGGGCATCGGCCACAATGTGCCCCAGGAGGCTCCGGAGGCCTTCGCCGATGCCGTGGTCGAGGCCGACCGTTTGCGACGGCGCTGAGCAGCGCGGCCGGGCCACGGGAGGCCACGGAAGGCCAGGTCCGAAGGGGGCAGGGGATGGCGGAGTTCGAGGTGGCCACCGGCGCCGCGGAACTCCCCGCAGGCGACGACCGGGGCCGCGAGGCAGCGGTGCGGACCGCGTTCGAGGGGCTGCTGCAGATCCGCCGGCTGATGAACGCCGGCGCCACCGACCCCGAAGGGGTGCCCGCCGAGTGGGAGCGGCGTCAACCGGTGCGGGCCGTGGCCCTGGCGCTGGAGGCGGCCGGTGTTCCGCCGTCGGCCGTCGACGCGGAGGGCCGCCGTACGGCGACCGGATACTGCCTCGGCGCGGCGGAGCGGACCGGGGTGGTGCGGGTCGAGTGGCTGGGGCCGCCGGGAAGTGGCGCCGGATACGCGGCGGAGGAGGCGCTGCGGAACTGTGCGGCCGTGCTGCGGCGGCTGGGCTGGGAGGCGCTGGAGTACCGGGGGCCGCGCCGCCACCGCTACCTCGAGGTCGAGCCGCCCCCGGCCGGGCCTCCCCGGCGCTGACCGAGCCGGTGACCGAGCCGGTGACCGGGGCGCTGACCGGGCCGGTGGGCTACCCCCGGCCCCGGGAGGCGGGGGCTGACGCCATGTCGCCTCCCGGGGCGGTGCTGCTCACGCGTTGGGGTCGAAGGGGATGTCGGACGGCTTGGCCTTCGCGAGGTGGGAGTTGAGCGTGCTGTCCTTCAGGCCGAGGGTGGCACTGCCGAAGTCGGCCTGGCTCAGCTTGTCGCGCAGCCCGGCGGGGTAGCCGTTCCAGCCGACCAGCGCGGGGTACTGCCAGGTGTGGTAGTGGTTCTCCGGCGGCTCGTCGTTGGAGTTCGCCGGGCGGAAGCAGTGGGTGCTCAGGCCGTCCTTGTGGTACACGACCTTGGGGTGGGTGCCGTCCCAGCGGATCTGGTCCCGGTTGTAGATGTTGAAGTTGCCGTGGGCCGAGGTGGCGACGTACTTGGCCTCGTTGTTCTGCACCCACACCACGACATGCTCCCAGTCGTGGCGGTGACCGCCGAGACCGCTCCCGGCCACGGCCTGGTCCTTCTCGAAGTACAGGCCGTAGATGATCGCGCACCAGCCGTTGTTGCACTTGGAGCGGGAGTATCCGTTGGTGTTGTCCAGGTCCCAGGAGTCGCGGCACTGGCCGTTGAGGGCGCCGCTCGGGTTGAGCCCGCCCGCGATCGTCCCGTCGGGGCCGATGGCGGGCGTGGGGTAGCAGCCGTCGGTGTCGTAGTCGAACGCCGGCTGGAACGTCTGCTCCGTGCCATCCGCGTTGGCGGGCAGGGCCTTGGGCGGGTCCGCGAGCGCACTGCCCGGGAAGGCCACGACCAGCGCGATGGCGCTGCCGAGGATGGCGGACACTCTGCCGATCCGCGAACTCTTCTTCACTGCGTCCTCCTGAACGACCGCGGCGTGGCTGCACGCCGGGAGGGTGGGGGGTTGGCATGCTCAGGTCAGCATGATCGCATTCCTTGAGCGGCGGCGGGAGATGTCGCCGTGATGAAGAGTCAGCCAACAGCTATAGCAGGTGTGGTGTGGCGGAATGAAGGAGGGCGCGGGCACCAGGCCCTGGAGAGAAGCATGGACCGTAGCCAGGCAGGGCCCACCGGCTGTTGTGCGCCGCCGCGCGGCGGCGGCGCGGCCGTCACCGCCCCCGTGGCCACGGCGGAGACCGGTCGCCACGAGGCGGACATGGCGCTGCTGCCGGGCGGGACGTTCCTGATGGGCGCCGAGGACGCGGAGGGCTTCCCCGCCGATGGCGAGGGCCCGATCCGGGAGGTGACCCTGGCCGCGTTCCGGATCGATGTGCACGCCCGGTGACCAACGAGCGGTTCGCCCGTTTCGTACGCGAGACCGGTCATGTCACCGAGGCCGAACGGTTCGGCTGGTCCTATGTGTTCGCCGGGTTCCTGCCCGCCGCGCTGCGCCGGGGCGCGCCGCGTCCCGAGGGAGTGGGAGTACGCCGCCCGTGGCGGGCTGGTGGGGCGCCGGCATCCCTGGGGGGACGAGCTGACCCCCGGCGGTGTGCACCGCTGCAACATCTGGCAGGGGCGCTTCCCCGTCAAGAACACGGCGGAGGACGGCTATCGGGGGACGGCCCCGGTGGACGCCTTCGAACCCCATGGGTTCGGTTTGTACAACGTGTCGGGGAATGTGTGGGAGTGGTGCGCCGACTGGTGGTCCACCGACCACACCGACCGGCCGCGCACCGATCCCAGCGGCCCGGCCACCGGCATCGCCAAGGTGCTGCGCGGCGGCTCCTACCTGTGCCATCGGTCGTACTGCAACCGCTACCGCGTGGCCGCCCGCACCTCCAACACCCCTGACAGTTCCACCAGCAACCTCGGCTTCCGCCACGTCCGCGACGCCTGAGCCCTCTTTTATTCCGGGGTGTTGACGAAATAGATTGGCGTGCGCATGCTGGTCGGCATGCACCCCCATCAGGACGGCCCCCTGGCCCGGCTTCGGCGGGGACACGAAGACTTGGTTCTGGACCTGTTGCGCAAACACGGCCCGCTCAGCCGGGCGGAACTGGGGCAGCACAGCGGGCTCTCCCGGACCACCCTCAGCGATATCGTCACCGAGCTGATCGAGAGCGGCGCCGTGGTCGCCACGGCGCCCGGAACGGCCCCGCGCAGGCGGGGACGGCCGGTGGAGGCTCTGACGCTCAACCCCAGCGCGGGCCAGGCCATCGGCATCGACTTCGCCCGCCGGGCGGTGCATGTCTCCGCGGTCAACGTCGCCCACGAGGTGATCGGTTCGGCCAGTGAACCGCACGACCCGGGGCTGCCCTGGGAGGAGCGGATCGCCCTGGCCGAGCGGCTGGTCGGCACGCTCGCCGACGGCGCCCTGCGGCTGGGCGCGCTGAACGCCATCGGCGTGGGTGTCGTCGGCCCGGTCGAGGACTCCTACGCGGGGCCCGCGCAACCGTGCCCCTCCGCCGATCTGCCCGCCCTGCTGCACAAGCGTTTCGAGGCCCCGGTGCTGGTGGACAACAACACCCGGCTCGCCGCGCTCGCCGAGGCCACCTGGGGCGCGGCGGCGGGCGGTCAGGACGTGCTGTATCTGCGGCTGTCGCACGGTGTGGGCGGCGGGCTGGTGGTGGCCGGCGCCCTGCACCGCGGGGCGTACGGGCTGTCCGGCGAGTTCGGGCATATCGCGGTCGAGTCGGGCGACGGACGATGTTCGTGCGGCGCCACCGGCTGCCTGGAGACGGTGGCCTCGGTGGGCGCCGTGCTCGCCGCCTACCGCCGTGCCGGCGGCCACGCGGACGGCCTGGCCGCGCTCCTCGGGGCGCTGGAGGCCGGCGATCCGGTGGCGCTGCGCACGCTCGAGGCGGCCGGCACCCATATCGGCACCGTGCTAGCGGCGGTGTGCAACGCGATCGGTCCCGGGGTGCTCGTGCTCGGTGGCGAGCTCGCCGCGGCCGGCCCACCGCTCTTCGAGCCGGTCGAACGGGCGCTGCGCGCACACATCATGCCGATCTCACGGGACCGTGTGGACCTGAGGCCGGCGGCGCTCGGCGAGGCCGGTGGCGCCCTGGGCGGTATCGCCCTTGTCCTGCGTGAATCCCCCCTGCTCAGCCATTACCCGGCCCGTCCGGGCTGATCCGGCCCGGTCCCGGGCCGAAGAGGAGGACCCATGTACCCCGCGAGGCGTCCATGACGGTGGTCACCGCGCCCGAGAAGACCCCCACGACACCACAAGCGCCACGCGGCGCACGACGCACCGTCCACCCCCTCGTGTTCAATCTGATCGCCCTCGTCCTGGCCATCGCCCTCTGGGCGCTGACCGCCGCGGCGGGGCTCGCGGACATCCCCGGACCGCTCTCCGTGTGCTCCCGAGCGCGGGAGCTGCTCTCCGACGGAACCCTCACCGAGGACGCGCTGGCCAGCCTCCAGCGGGTGCTCCTGGGGTTCGCCCTCGGCACCCTGGTCGCCGTGCCCGTGGGCTTTCTGATGGGCTGGTATCCGGTGGCCCGGGGCCTGCTGGAGCCGTACGTCCAGTTCTTCCGCACGATCCCGCCACTCGCGCTGATCCCGCTGGTGATCGTGTTGATGGGCATCGGCGAGACACCGAAGATCTTCGTCATCTTCCTGGCGGCGTTCATGTCCTGTGTGGTGGCCGCCTTCCAGGGGGTGACCGGAGTGGACCGGACGCTGATCGACGCGGCGCGGGTGCTCGGCGCCTCGGACCGGACCGTCTTCCTCAAGGTGGTCATCCCGGCGTCCACGCCGTTCATCCTGGTCGGCATGCGCATCGGGCTCGGCGCGGCCTGGGCGACCGTGGTGGCGGCCGAGATGATCGGCGCCCAGAAGGGCCTCGGCTTCGAGATGGTCCACGCCCAGACCTACTACGACGTTCCCACGATCTTCGTGGGTCTGATCAGCATCGGTGTCATCGGCCTGGTCATGGACCGGCTGTTGCTGCTGGCCGAACGCCGACTCACCGCGTGGCAGGAGCGTCGATGAGCCCCAAGATCTCTTTCCGGGACGTGGTCAAGACGTACCCGATGAAGAGCACCACCTTCACCGCCCTCGGCCAGGTCTCCCTGGACATCGGGGACCGGGAGTTCGTCGCGGTCGTCGGCCCGTCCGGCTGCGGCAAGTCCACCTTGCTGTCCATGGTGGCCGGACTGGTGGAGCCCACCTCCGGCACGGTCACGGTGGACGGCGCGCCGGTCACCGGGCCGGGGCCGGACCGTGGGGTGATCTTCCAGCAGTACGCGCTGTTCCCGTGGCTGACGGTGCGCGGCAATGTCGAGTTCGGGCTGAAGCTGGCACACGTCCCCGCCGCGGAGCGCCGGCGGCGCGCCGATCACGCCATCGAACTCGTCGGGCTCGCCGAATTCGCCGACGCCCTGCCCAAGACCCTCTCCGGGGGGATGAAACAGCGCTGCGCCATCGCCCGGGCCTACGCCGTGGACCCCGAAGTCCTGCTGATGGACGAGCCGTTCGGGGCGCTGGACGCGCTGACCCGGGTGCAGTTGCAGGACCAGCTGCTGGACACCTGGACTCAGGAGCGGCGCACCGTCCTGTTCATCACCCATGACGTCGACGAGGCGGTGTATCTGGCCGGGCGGGTGGTCGTGATGGCCGCGAGGCCCGGCCGGGTCCACCGGGTCATCGATGTGGACCTCCCCTATCCGCGGACCGAGGAGATCCGGCTCTCCGCGGAGTTCGCGCGCATCCGCAACGACGTCTGGACCCACGTCTACCACCAGTCACCGGCCGGCTCC
>NZ_JAAAYH010000488.1:0-6386 GCF_018035285.1 Streptomyces sp. MK37H
GTGGGCGGCTGCTGATGGGGGGCGGTCTCGGTACGGCGGGCCGCCGCGACCGCGCCATTGCCGACCGTGTCCTGCCCGGCGGGCCGCAACCGGGTGGAGGAGGCCGGGGGCGCCGCGGGTCCGCGTCCGCCGGACAGGGCGGCCGTCACCGCCGCGTTGGACAGGGGCACCTGGGGCCGCCCGGGGTCGCGTACCTCTGGGCGCCCGGGGGCGCGTACCTCCGGCCGATCCTGTGCGGGGGCCGGTACCGTCTTCGACACCCTGGGCCGCAGGGCGA
Organism: Streptomyces sp. MK37H; assembly: GCF_018035285.1. Taxonomy (NCBI): domain Bacteria; kingdom Bacillati; phylum Actinomycetota; class Actinomycetes; order Kitasatosporales; family Streptomycetaceae; genus Streptomyces; species Streptomyces sp. MK37H. The sequence goes on from NZ_JAAAYH010000488.1 coordinate 278, forward strand.
GAGCCTTCGGCGGTGGCATCGGACGGAACCCCTTCCACGCATGTCGGTGCCGACAGGAACGTGGCGTCCCGCTGACACTCCCCGACGAGGGTGGCAGCACGGGCATGACGAAGACGTCACCCCCGTGTCTTCCCAGCGTCTCCAGGAGCGTGGGGAGGCCCCGCGGTCACAGGGGGCCGAGCAGGGCGGTGGTGAGTCCGCACAGTGCCTTGATCAGGTCCTGGCCCAGTGCCCGCCAGGAGTCCTCCGCCGTGGCACGGTCGATGCGGCCGTTCGCCAGGTCGTATTCCAGCTCGGCGAAGGCGTGGACGGAGAGCTGGCGCACCATGGTGCCGTGCCGGGCGATGAGTTCGGGGCGGATGCCGTCCCGGCGGATGGCACCGATCTCGTCCAGGACGCGGAGCGAAGGAGTGTCCAGATGGTCCCGCAGGACGTAGTCACGGAGTGCGGGTTCGACGAGGGCCTGGGCGAAGAAGCGGGCACACCACGTGGGCGTGCCCGCTTCGATGTGGTTCTCGACGGTCGGCAGGATCAGGCAGCTGTAGTGCTCCTCCAGGGACACGGTCTCCTGCCCGCGCAGCGCCTCCACCATCGCGATGCGGTGTTTCTCGACCAGACGGGTGTGGCTCGACAGAATCGTCTTGATGAGCCCGTCACGGCTCTCGAAGTGGTACTGCACCGCTGAGTTGTTGCGCTGGCCGGCCGCCTCGCTGATCTGCCGGACCGAGACGTTCGCGAAGCCCCGCTCGGCGTAGAGCCGCTCGGCGGTGCGCATCAGCTTGTCCCGCGCGAGCGCGGAGCGTGGAGACGGCGGGGCGGCCGGGCCGGGAGGAGTCATCCCGTCAGGCTAATGGCACCGACCGGCCATGCTCCGGCCGCCGACGGACGGCTCCGCTCGCTCACCGCGCCGCCGCGGACCGTCACCATGTGACCCACAGGTCCTCGAACCCGCCCGCCGAGATCCCCTCGCGCACGCGGAGGTCTTCCGGGGTGTCCCGCAGCCGCAGTTCGGGCAGGTGCCTGACGAGGGTGGCCAGGCACACCTGGAGTTCCACCCGGGCCAGCGTCTGACCGACACAGAAATGCGGTCCGGCACCGAAGGCGACGTGCTGGGCGCCGTTCTCCCGGCGCGGATCGAACCGGTCGGGGTCGGGGAACTTGCGCTCGTCCCGGTTGGCGGCGTGCAGATTGACGAACAAGGTGCTCCCCGCGCCCACCGGCACCCCGTTGACCTCCGTGTCCTCGGTGATGAACCGGGGGATGCCCACCCCGCCGAGGGCGTCCATCCGCAGGGCTTCCTCGACCACTCCCGGTACCAAGCCGGGATCGGCGACCACGGTTTCGTAGCGCTCCCGCTCCGACAGCAGCATCGCCGTCATCTTGAGGATCATGTTCGAGGTGGTCTCGTGCCCCGCGAGCAGGAGACCGACCACGGTGGCGATGAGTTCGTCGTGGCTGAGCCGGCCGTCCTGGCTGTCGGTGATCTGGGTCAGCTCACTGAGCAGGTCATCACCCGGCCGCGCCCGCTTGCGCTCCACGAGATCGGATGCGTACGCGCGGAACTCCGCTTGCGCGTCGTCCACTTCGGCCTGGGTGTAGCGCGTCAACGTCAGCAGGGTTTCTGACCAGCGCGCGAACTTGTCCTGGTCCTCGCTCGGCGCGCCCAGCAGCGCGCAGATGACCCGCACGGGAAGAGGGAGGGCCAGTGCCGCACGGAGATCCGCGGGTGACCCCTCGGCCACCATGGCATCCGCCAACCCGTCGGCCATCTGCTGGACACGTGGGCGCCACGCCTCCATCTTCTTGACCGTGAACGCCCGGCTGAGCAGCCGTCGCCACCTCCGGTGTCCCGGGCCCTCCTTGATGTCGGCGTCACCCTGGGAGGGTCGGCTGAACGTCCCCCCGTCCTCGGTGGTCGACATGCGCGCGGCGCCCTCGCGGGCGAGATTGCGGCTGAACCGCGGGTCGGTCAGCAGCCCACGGACCTCCTCGTACCCGGTCAGCAGACCGACCACATCCCCACTGGGCATCCGTACGTGCGCGACGGGGCATGTGGCCCGCGTCTCAACCCACTCCCGCGGTGGCTCCAGCGCGTTCGGCTGCTCGAAGGGGTAGTCGGGGATGGCTTGCGTCATGGGGGGACTCCTCCGGTGTCGGGGATCTGTGATCACCGTAAGTCGATCGTCTTATTAAGACAATCGGCTTAGAAGAGGTGGCCGACATTCGACCGACAGCCAACAGGTGTGGTTGGGCGCGGCGCATCCGGGGTAGGGAGGCGTGTGGGACCGCCACGCTCAGACGTCGCGGCCGGCGCGGTGAGTGCACCCGCGCGCACGGGGTCAACAGCTCCCGCCTTTGTCTAAGGAAATTTGCAGAACTTGCCTGCGGGGGCCTTTTGGTGCGCTTTCGGGCCGACGGCGAAGCTAGCATCGAGATCGAGCCAGCCGGTGTAGCCGCCGACGACCTCGATGCATGGATTGTGAATCGATGGAGGAGTCTTGGTCGACGCCCCGCACCCCCCTGTGTCACTGCCTACCAAGCGGAGCTGCCCCTTCGACCCTCCGGATGGCTACACCTCCCTGCGCGAGCAGGAGCGGATAACGCGCATGAGTTATCCGGGCGGCACGCCCGGGTGGCTCATCACCCGCCATGCCGAAGCGAAGGAACTGCTCACCCATAAGAGCTTCAGCGCGCGCCAGGAAGGGATAATCTCCCCCGTTCCCACGGAGCTGGCGTACGACGGTCCGGCCGATCCGGGCGCCTTTGCGAAGACGGACGACCCGGTCCACAGCAAGTATCGCAAGCTGGTCACCGGCTTTTTCACGGTCCGGCGCACGCGTCAGCTCGCCCCCATGATCGAGCGAATCGTGCACGAGCAGCTCGACGATCTGGAAAAGGCCGGTCCGGGCGCCGATCTGGTGGAGGTCTTCACCGAATCCGTTCCGTCCCGGGTGATGTGCGAGATGATCGGCGTCCCCGAATCGGAGCGGAAGAGCCTCCAGCGTCATGTGGAGACACTCGGCCGGCTCTCCTCCACCGTTCCCGAGGCGCTTGCCGCCGTGTCCGGGATGAGTGGGTTCCTGGCCCGCTTCGTCCCCACCCGGATGGACGACCCCCGGGACGACATCCTCGGAGACCTGATCCGCGGCGGGCAGCTCACCGAGCAAGAACTCATGGGCATGACCGCCACGTTGATCACCGGGGCCTTCGACACCACGGGCAACATGCTCGCCATGGGCGTCTACACCCTGCTCGAGCACCCCGATCAACTGGCCAAGCTCCAGGAGGACCCGGAGCTCATGGGGGCCGCCGTCGAGGAGCTCCTCCGCTTCCTCACCATCTCCCACCTCGGGGCCAGCCGGTGGGCGCTCGAAGACGTCGAGTTCGCCGGTCAGACCATCAAGAAGGGCGAGGTGGTCACCGTCGCCCTCCCCGCCGTCAACCGCGACCCCGAGCGCTACGAGAACCCCGATCAGCTGGACATCGGCCGTACGGACCACGGGCACCTGGGGCTCGGCCACGGCGTCCACCAGTGTCTCGGCCAGCACCTCGCCCGCACGATCCTGCGCGTCGGCTACGAGGCCCTGTTCGACAGGTTCCCCACGCTGCGGCTGGCCGTGCCGAGCGATGAGATCCAGATGCGCGACGACTTCGTGCACTACGGCCCCAGGTCGCTCCCCGTCACCTGGGACGACTGATCGAGATGTACAAGCGGTGAATGCGACGGGCGGTGGGGAGTTCTCCCACCGTCCGTCACCGTCACGCAAGAGGGCCCACAAGACGTGGACATGTCGGCCATCCCGAACAACAAGGTAGGACTGAGACCCGATGAGGATCACCGCCGACCGTGAGGTGTGCTGTGCGGCGGGCCAGTGCGCGCTGATCGCACCTGACCTGTTCGACCAGAGTGACGAGGACGGCTCCGTCGTGCTGCTCGACGCACAGCCCGACGCCGGACGGCTGGACGTTCTGCGTGAGGTCGTATCCCGCTGCCCAACCGGTGCGATCCGCCTCGAAGAAGAACCTGGCGCGTGAAAACAGCGCGTGAAATTTCGGGGGCGCGAATAGCGGCGGAGAACGCAACCGTGGCAAGGATCACACGGCTGGTGAAACGCTACGAAACCAAATCCCCCGGAACATCGTCCGGGGTTGTCAACCATGCCTGGGTGGGTTTCTAGGGTTTCCCTTACGGGACCGGGGCTAGTGTGGCCGGTGTCCGTCTGGCAATGCGTGTTTTCATAACTTTCAGGGCCGTTGCGCTCTTCCAGCGAACGACGCGTTAAGTGTGGAGTTTCTGATGCCTGATGCATCCAACCAGAACAAAGCCGTTGAAGCGCTGCGCAAGTCGTTCAAGGAAATCGAGCGGCTCCGGCGTCAGAACCGCCAGCTGATCAGCTCGGCAACCGAACCCATTGCCATCATCGGTATGGCCTGCCGATTTCCGGGTGGAGTGAATTCCCCGGAGGCGCTGTGGCGCCTGGTCGCCGATGGAGCGGACGCCATCTCGCCCTTCCCGACAAACCGCGGCTGGGACGTGGAGGGGATCTACAATCCGGATCCGGAGCATCCGGGTACCAGTTACGTTCGCGAAGGCGGCTTCCTTCACGACGCGGACCAATTCGACTCCGCGTTCTTCGGCATCTCGCCCCGCGAGGCCCTGGCCATGGACCCGCAGCAGCGGCTGTTGCTGGAGACGTCGTGGGAGGTCATGGAGCGGGCGGGCATCGACCCCGCGTCGCTGCGTGGCAGCCAGACAGGCGTCTTCACCGGCGCCATGCACACCACCTACGCCTCCGAGGCCGCGCAGATCCCGGACGAGATCGAGCCGTACCTCCACAACGGCGCCACCACCAGCATCGCCTCGGGTCGGGTCTCCTACACCTTCGGCTTCGAAGGTCCCGCGCTGACCGTGGACACCGCCTGCTCCTCGGCGCTGGTCGCCCTGCACCTGGCCGCGCAGGCGCTGCGCCAGGGCGAGTGCTCCATGGCGCTGGTCGGCGGTGCGACGGTCATGGTGAGCCCCAAGGGCTTCGTCACCTTCAGCCGCCAGCGCGGACTGGCCGCCGACGGCCGGTGCAAGGCGTTCGCCGACGGAGCCGACGGCACCACCTGGTCCGAGGGCATCGGTGTGCTGCTGGTGGAGCGGCTGTCCGACGCCCGGCGCAACGGGCACCAGATCCTGGCGGTGGTACGCGGCTCCGCCGTGAACCAGGACGGCGCGAGCAACGGTCTGACGGCCCCCAACGGCCCGTCACAGCGCCGCGTCATCCGGCAGGCCCTGGAAAACTGCGAGCTGACTCCCGGTCAGATCGACGCGGTCGAGGCGCACGGTACCGGTACCACGCTGGGCGACCCGATCGAGGCGCAGGCACTGCTGGCCACGTACGGGCAGGACCGGCCGGAGGGGCGGCCGCTGTGGCTGGGCTCGCTGAAGTCGAACCTCGGCCACACACAGGCCGCCGCCGGTGTCGCGGGCGTCATCAAGATGGTGATGGCGATGCGGCACGGCGTTCTGCCGAAGACACTGCACGTCGACGCCCCGTCGAGCCATGTGGACTGGTCCGAGGGCGAGATCGAGCTGCTGACCGAGTCGACCCCGTGGCCGGAGACGGGTGAGCCCCGCAGGGCCGGTGTGTCGTCGTTCGGTGTGAGCGGGACGAACGCGCATGTGATCCTGGAGCAGGCTCCGGAGGCCGAGGCGGCCGAGGTTGAGGCCGAGGAGCCCGCTGACGGTGGTGTCGCGGGTATCGCGGGCCCGGTGGCGTGGGTGGTGTCGGGCAAGACCGACGCCGCGTTGCGGGAGCAGGCCGGGCGGTTGCGGGAGTTCGTGGCCGAGCGTGCGGAGCTGGGCGCCGCCGATGTGGCGCTCTCGCTGGCCACGACCAGGTACGCGTTCGAGCAGCGCGCCGTGGTGACCGGGTCCGGCCGTGAGGAACTCCTCGAGCGCCTGGCGGCGGTGGCCGAGGGCGCCAAGCTCCCCGGTGTGGTGTGGGGGAAGGACGCCGAAACGCCCGGTCGTTCGGTGTTCGTGTTCCCGGGGCAGGGGGCGCAGTGGGTGGGTATGGCGGTGGGGTTGTTGGAGTCCTCGCCGGTGTTCGCGGAGGCGATC
>NZ_JAAAYH010000489.1:0-6372 GCF_018035285.1 Streptomyces sp. MK37H
ATTGCTCAACGTACCCTTACTCCTTACGACGCCGCGGAAGGACTACGCTAACGGACGTGTGGGGGAGGGACGTGGTCCCCGTCGCTGTCCCGCCCCGGCGCCGTCCGTACACATCCCCGCGCGGTCACGCAGCGCATCGACAGGAGAGTTCCTCGTGCCGAAGTCACGGATCCGCAAGAAGGACGACTTCACGCCGCCGCCGGCGAAGCAGGCAGCCAGCATCAGTCTGAACAGCGGCCGCCGGTGGGTGGCACCCCTGATGCTGGCCATGTTCCTGATCGGCCTCGCGTGGATCGTCATCTTCTACGTGACCACAGGGGACATGCCGGTCGAATCGCTGGGCAACTGGAACATCGTGGTCGGCTTCGGCTTCATCGCCGCGGGGTTCGTCGTCTCCACCCAGTGGAAGTGACCCGGCGGTCCCCACGTTCGTCCCCAGGTTGTCCACAGAGTTATCCACAGCCGGGGAAAACTCAGAAGATCTGTGGATAACCTCTGCCGTGTTGACGCCGGTGTGACCGGTGACGGGCGTCTGTTCGATCGTTCACACCCCCGCCTTCCTGCGAAAACGCAGGTCAGCCGGGGGCCGTACGCAAGTTCTCCACAGGTTGCGTAAGATCCGCCACGCGCTGTGGACAACTGACCGGGTCCGGCTCGTCCCAGGTGGCCTTTGGCCGACCGCTCATCGGTCGGCCGCTCCGCTCATCCGGTCAGCTTCCTCAACCGGTGGCTTCAGCCGGTGAGCTGCGCCGTGCGGATCCACACCATCGCGACGATCGCGAGCAGCACCAGGACGCAGGTCCCCCGCTGCACCAGCGCCCGCTTCTCCCGGGGCGCGTGCACCATCCCGTACGCCACCACCGTGCCCGCGACCAGGCCGCCGACATGGGCCTGCCAGGCGATACCGGACCAGGTGAAGGTGAAGAGCAGATTCAGCGCCAGCAGCGCGATGACCGGCCGCATGTCGTAGTTCAGCCGACGCATCAGCACTGCGGTGGCGCCGAGCAGTCCGAAGATCGCGCCGGAGGCGCCCAGCGACGGCTGGTTCTGCGCGGCCAGGAGGTACGACAGCGCACTGCCGCCCAACCCCGACAGCAGGTAGAGCACGATGAAGCGGACACGGCCGAGCGCGGCCTCCAGCGGGCCGCCGATCCACCACAGCGAGAGCATGTTGAAGGCGATGTGCATCAGCTGCTGATGGAGGAAGACCGCGGTCACCAGCCGCCACCACTGGCCCTCGGCGACGCCGACGACCTGCACCGTGCCCGGGTCGTAGGCCCGGCCGACCAGGTCGAGATCGTTCACCAGCCGGTCGCCCGCGGACAGCGCGGCGAGCCATACCGCGATGTTGATGGCCACCAGGATCTTGGTGATCAGCCGGGGGTCCGAGGCCATCGTGCCGCCGGCCAGGGTGCGCGGCTGGGCGGCGCGCGGCGGGGGACCGGCGGCCGAGGCCCCGGACCCGACGGACGCCCGTCCGCTCACACACTCGGGGCACTGGAACCCCACAGACGCGCTGATCATGCACTCGGGGCAGATCGGGCGCTCACAGCGGGTGCAGCTGATGCCGGTCTCCCGCTGGGGGTGCCGGTAGCAACAGACCGCCTGGTCCTCCATGGTGTCCCCTCGCCCCTTGTCCACTTCTGATCGGGCGTTCCCCCGCCCCGCTTGTTCACACGGACACTTGTTCACACGGACAAGCGGGGCATGAAAGTTCCCCGTACGGGTTCAGCCCTCGCGCGTCTCGACGACGACCGACTCGATGACGACGTCCTGGAGCGGACGGTCGGTGCGCGGATTGGTCGCGGTGCCCGCGATCGCGTCGACGACCTTCTTGCTGCCCTCGTCGACGACCTCGCCGAAGATGGTGTGCTTACCGGTCAGCCACGCGGTCGGGGCGACCGTGATGAAGAACTGCGAGCCGTTGGTGCCGGGGCCGGCGTTGGCCATCGCCAGCAGGTACGGCTTGTTGAAGGCCAGGTCCGGGTGGAACTCGTCGCCGAACTCATAGCCGGGGCCACCGGTCCCGTTGCCCAGCGGGTCACCGCCCTGGATCATGAAGCCACTGATCACCCGGTGGAAGACGGTGCCGTCGTAGAGCTTCTCCTTGGCCTTCTTGCCAGTGGCTGGGTGAGTCCACTCGCGACTGCCTTCGGCCAGTTCGACAAAGTTCTTGACCGTCTTGGGCGCGTGATTCGGCAGCAGCCGGACCACGATGTCGCCGTTGTTCGTCTTCAGGGTGGCGTATAGCTGCTCGGCCACGATCAACCTTCCATCGTTTTCACTTACGTCTCCTGATCCTCGCACGGACGCAAGGCGGACGAGTAGCCGCTGATGCGGCCCCGGGCGCGCCGATCCGCGCGGTTTCCCCGAGAATCCTCCCTATGACCCAGATGCCCGATCACGCATGCCGGCCGCGCTTCGAACGGGCATGATCTCCACAAACAGGCATGATCTTTCTTGGGATGGAAACACGAAAGTGGGCAAATAGAGCGCGCAACGAGAACGCACGACTCTGAACCCCGGAGCTTGACCACGCCACCGAGGAGGAGGATCCCGTGACCCGCATTGACAGCGTGCGAGCCGCGACCGGCACAGCCAAGGGCAGCGTCCTGCACGCCGCGGAGGCGGTGGCGCCCTATGCCGGCACGGCCAAGGACACCGCGTCGCGCTACGCGCACGAGGCCCGCGTCCGGCTGGCGCCGAAGGTCTCGACCGCAGCACACCAGGCCCGGTGCACGGCCGGTGCTCAGTACCACGCCCATATCGCGCCACGGCTCGACCAGGCCCGCGGCACCCTGCCGCCGAAGGTGGACCAGGCCGCCACACGGGCCGCCAAGCGCACCCGTAAGGCGGCACGCCACGCCGCCGACTACACCGCACCGCGGGTGGAGCAGGCGATGGCCGGGGTGCGCGCCGCCGCAGGACCGGCGCGCGAGGAGGCGGCCGTCCGCACGGCGGCGGCCATCGCGGCGCTGCGCACCCATGTGACGGCCGCGGAGATCGAGAAGCTCGCCCGGAAGCACCGCCGCCGGGCCCGGGCCGCCCGCTTCGCCAAGCGGGCGACCTTCATCGGGCTGGTCGGCGCGGGGGTCTACGCCGCGTGGAAGTGGTGGGACAAGCAGGCCAACCCCGACTGGCTGGTCGAACCCCCGGCGGCGACCGAGGTGGGCGACCGCGAGCGGCTCTCGGCGGTGGACGGCAGCGACCAGAACGCCCTCGACCCCGAGGTGCAGGCCAAGCAGGCCGAGGCCGAGGCCCGCAGGGACGACGAGCGCTGAGGGCACCGCTCGCGGCGCCCGGCGCAAGCCCTCCACGAGGGGCGGGAGATCTCTTGGTCTCCCGCCCCTCGTCCTTTTCTCCGGCGCCGGCTCCGGCTCAGTCCGCCGGGTCCTCCCCCTGGGAGCGGCGCTGCCGCCGCTCCAGGAAGATCTCGGTGAAGACCGAGACCTTGGCCCGCAGCGCCCAGGGGTCGAACGGCTTGGCCATGTAGTCCACCGCACCGGCCGCATAGCCCCGCGAGGAGTGCTCGGGGTCGGAGCCCATCGCGGTGAGGAAGATGATCGGGATGTCGCGGTTACGGGGGCGCCGCTTGATGTGGGCCGCCGTCTCATAGCCGTCCATCTCGGGCATCTGCACATCCAGCAGGATCACCGCGAAGTCGTCATGGTCGAGCAGCGCCTTGAGGGCCTCCTGCCCGGAGGTCGCGGTCACCAGCTCCTGGTCGAGCGTGGCCAGCACGGCCTCCATGGCCAGCAGATTGTTCTGCTGGTCGTCCACCACGAGGATCTTCGGCCGCGGCCCCATGGCCCGCTGGGACGCGGCGGGCCCCTCCCGTCCCATGGGCTCCTCCTCCTGCTGTGGCACCGCGGCCGGGCGCTGGGACTCCACCATGGCCAGCTGCCGCTCCAGGACCAGACAGCGCTCCTCCGCGAGCCGCCCCCGCAGCCGCACCTCGTCCAGCTCCTCGGTGAGCCGCCGCACCTCCTGCTGGAGCAGATCCCGCTCCTTGATCAGTTCCTCCCGGCCCGGGATGTCCCGCTCCAGCGCGTCGGCCCGGGCGCGCTCCGTCGCCCATGCCGCCTCGGCCTGGTTCAGCCGCACCTCGAGATCGGCGATGCGGTGCTTGAGGTCCAGCAGCGCCTCGCCCAGCACGTCCTGGTGCGCCATGGAGACCCGCGCGTCCCGATCGGCGTCGGCCAGCTGGATCTGCAGGATCTCCATGGCATGCCCGGGGGAGCGGCTGGTGCGGACCGCGGCCCGGTGCAACTCCCGCACCAGCTCGATGGCGGCGGGGGTGGGAGCGACGCCGCGCCGCGCCGCGAGATCGGTGAACAGATCGAAGACGAACTCCCACGGCGGGATCCGGGTGCCACTCAGAAACCGCGAGATGGTGCTCGGATCCCGGTGCCTGCGCACCGCGTATCTGCGCACCGAGACCCCCAGCCCCAGGAACAGCTTCCTCAGCTCCACAGCGAACGCCCGGCACTCCTCGGGCAGGTTCTCGCCCAGCGGATGCAGACCACCCATCGTGTCCCCCTGTACGGCGCACCGCGCCGATCAGACGACTCCCGGGCGATCTGCCCGAGTTGTGGAAAACACCCTGGAGCATCCCGCGGGTGTTGCGCCGGGTAATGACAAGAGTGGCAACACCGATATCAGGGGCGAAAACGCATCAGCCAGGACACCGGTCCGGCGTCCTGGCTGGTGATGGAGGTGGAGCCTAGGAGAGTCGAACTCCTGACATCCGCCATGCAAAGACGGCGCTCTACCAACTGAGCTAAGGCCCCTTCGCCGATCAGGATACCTGGTACCGACCAGCATTCCCGACCGGGTATCGCTCGCGCGTAGCGCTCTCCGTAGGATGCCACGCAAGATTCGCGGCAGCGAAGCGAAGGGGAGAGCGAGATGGACGCAACACAGCAGGATGCCACCGCGCGCGCACGGGAGCTTCAGCGCAGCTGGTACGGGGAGCCGCTGGGGGCGCTCTTTCGCCGTCTCATCGACGATCTCGGTCTGAACCAAGCCCGTCTCGCCGCCGTCCTCGGTCTGTCCGCGCCCATGCTCTCGCAGCTCATGAGCGGCCAGCGCGCCAAGATCGGCAACCCCGCCGTGGTCCAGCGGGTGCAGGCGCTGCAGGAGCTGTCCAGTCAGGCGGCGGACGGCAGGGTCAGCGCCGCCGAGGCAGCCGAACGCATGGAGGAGATCAAGAAGTCCGCGGGCGGCTCGGTCCTCCACTCCACCCAGACCACGGCGAGCACGGGCGCCCCGACCGTACGGCGAGTGGTACGCGAGATCCAGTCGCTGCTGCGGTCCGTGGCGGCCGCGGGGGACATCATCGATGCCGCCGACTCCCTCGCCCCCACCCACCCCGAGCTGGCAGAGTTTCTCCGTGTGTACGGCGCCGGGCGGACCGCCGAGGCGGTCGCCCACTACGAGGCGCACCAGAGCTGACGGGCTGAACTGCTGACGAGTCGATGACGGGGCGGGCACGGCGCGATGGGTGAGATCTTCGCGGGCCGGTACGAGCTGGTGGACCCGATCGGGCGCGGGGGCGTGGGCGCGGTATGGCGCGTCTGGGACCACCGCCGCCGACGGTACGTGGCAGCGAAGGTACTCCAGCAACGCGACGCCCATACGCTGCTGCGCTTCGTCCGGGAACAGGCCCTGCGGATCGATCACCCCCATGTGCTGGCACCGGCCAGCTGGGCGGCCGACGACGACAAGGTGCTGTTCACCATGGACCTGGTGGGCGGCGGCTCGTTCGCCCATCTCATCGGGGACTACGGCCCGCTGCCGCCGCGCTATGTGTGCACCCTGATCGACCAGCTGCTCTCCGGACTGGCCGCGGTGCACGCCGAGGGCGTGGTGCACCGGGACATCAAACCCGCGAACATCCTGCTGGAATCCACCGGGACCGGACGGCCGCACGTCCGGCTGTCCGACTTCGGCATCGCGCTGACCAAGGGTGAGCCGCGCCTCACCGAGGCCAACTACGTAATGGGCACGCCCGGCTACTTCGCGCCCGAGCAGATGATGGGCGACGACCCCGACTTCCCGGCGGACCTCTTCGCCGTCGGGCTGGTGACGCTCTATCTGATCACCGGGCACAAGCCGGACGGGGAGGCGCTCGTCAAGCTCTTCGAGCAGGGGGTGCCGAACGCGCCCACCGGGGTGCCCGAACCGCTGTGGCAGGTGATCGCGGGGCTGCTGCAGCCGGACCCCGAGAACCGCTTCCGCACCGCCACGGGCGCGCGGAAGGCGCTGGCGACCGCGGTCGACCTGCTGCCCGAGGCCGACCTGGACGACGATGCCATCGAGGTCTTCGACCAACTCGGGCCGCTGCCCACCGGATTCGGCCCCGACGGCCCC
>NZ_JAAAYH010000049.1:0-33852 GCF_018035285.1 Streptomyces sp. MK37H
CCCCGGTGGTCGCGGATGATCTCCGCGTACCGGTGGCCGGTCCCCTTGATGGTGCGGGACTGGGTGCGGTAGTCGACGTGGACGAGGCCGAAGCGCTTGTCGTAGCCGTAGGCCCACTCGAAGTTGTCCAGCAGCGACCAGGCGAAGTAGCCGGCCAGCGGGGCGCCCTTGCGGACCGCCGAGGCGCAGGCCGCGAGGTGCTGGACGAGGTAGTCCTGGCGCTCGGGGTCGTCCACGGTCCCGTCCGGGCGTACGACATCGGGGTAGGCGGAGCCGTTCTCGGTGACGTACAGCTTGCGGGCGCCGTATTCGACGGTCAGGCGCAGCAGCAGGGTTTCGATACCGCCGGCGTCGACCTCCCAGTCCATGCCCGTGCGGGGGAGGTCCGGGCGGCGGATGGCGCGGGCGTGCGGGGCCGGGCCGGTGGGGTCGTCGGCGACGGTGGCCGGGAAGTAGTAGTTCAGGCCCAGCCAGTCCAGGGGTGCGGCGATGGTGTCCAGGTCGCCGGGGCGCTCCGGCAGTTCGACCCCGTACACCTCGCGCATGTCGGCGGGGAAGCCACGGCCGTGCACCGGGTCCAGCCACCAGCGGTTGGTGTGGCCGTCCATGCGCCGCGCGGCGGCCTGGTCCTCCGGCCGGTCGGTGGCCGCCTCCACGGTGTTGAGGTTGTTGACGATGCCGACCTCGGCGCGTGGCGCGGCGGCCCTGATCGCCTGGGCGGCGAGGCCATGGCCGAGCAGCAGATGGTACGAGGCGCGGACCGCCGCGGTCAGATCGGTGAGCCCGGGCGCCATCACGCCGTCGAGGTGGCCGATCCAGGCCGAGCACAGCGGCTCGTTGAGGGTGGTCCAGTGGTGCACCCGGTCGCCGAGGCGGTCGGCCACCACCGAGGCGTACGCGGCGAAGTGCTCGGCGGTGTCGCGCTCGGGCCAGCCGCCCCGGTCCTGGAGCACCTGGGGCAGGTCCCAGTGGTACAGGGTGACGGACGGGGTGATGCCCGCCGCCAGCAGGCCGTCGATCAGCTCGTCGTAGAAGGCCAGGCCCTTGGCGTTGACCGGCCCGTCGCCGCCCGGCACCACGCGTGGCCAGGCGATGGACAGCCGGTAGGCGTTGGTGCCGAGCCGCTTCATCAGCCCGATGTCCTGGCGCCAGCGGTGGTAGTGGTCGCAGGCCACATCGCCGTGGTCGTCGCCCGCCACCTTGCCGGGGGTGTGCGAGAAGGTGTCCCAGATCGAGGGCGACCGTCCGTCCTCGGCGACGGCTCCCTCGACCTGGTAGGCGGAGGTGGCCGTGCCCCACAGGAAGTCGTGCGGGAAGGCTGTGAGGTCCAGGAGTTCGGACACGTACGTCCTTTCAGAGGTGGGAAGGCCGGTCACTTCACGGCTCCGGCGGTGAGTCCGGCCACGAGATAGCGCTGCAGCAGCAGGAAGCCCGCGACCACGGGGACACTGACGACGAGCGAGGCGGCCATGACCTGGTTCCAGTACACCTCGGACTGGGTGGCGTAGCCCTGGAGGCCCACGGCGAGGGTGCGGGTGGTGTCGTTGGTCATCACCGACGCGAAGAGCACCTCGCCCCAGGCGGTCATGAACGCGTAGACGGCGACGGCGACGATGCCGGGGATCGCGGCCGGGACGACGACCCGGAACAGCGCGCCCAGCGGTCCGCAGCCGTCCACCAGCGCCGCCTCGTCCAGATCGCGTGGCACCGAGTCGAAGTACCCGATGAGCATCCAGATCGAGAACGGCAGCGAGAAGGTGAGATAGGTGAGGATGAGGCCGCCCCGGGAGCCGAAGAGGGCGATGCCGGTGGCGTTGCCGATGTTCACGTAGATGAGGAACAGCGGCAGCAGGAAGAGGATCCCGGGGAACATCTGGGTGGACAGGACGGTGACGGTGAACACCCGCTTGCCCCGGAAGCGGTACCGGCTGACCGCGTACGCGGCGAAGACGGCGATCACCACCGAGCAGACGGTCGCCGCGCCCGCCACGATGGCCGAGTTCATGAAGTACTTGGCGAGCGGGACCGTCGACCAGATGTCGATGTAGGGGCGGATGGTCAGCCCGCTCGGCAGCCAGCGGAACGTCCCCGAGACGTCCTCCAGTGGCTTCAGGGAGCTGGAGACCATGACGTACACCGGCAGCAGGACGAACCCGGTGAGCAGGGTGAGGAAGATCCGGCGGGCCCAGAGGAAGGACCGGGGGGCGGCCATCGGTGAGCGGGGCCGCACCGGGGAGGTGCTAGACATCGGCCGTCTTCCTTCGTCGGGAGGTCAGCAGGAGGTACAGGCCCGTCACCACGAGCAGGAAGAGCAGCAGCAGGACGGACATGGCGGACCCGGTGCCGAAGTTCCAGGTGGCGAATGTCGTCTGGTAGACGTGGATCGAGATGAGGTCCGCGGCCTCCGGCGCTGCCCTGCCGAACAGCACATACGGTGTGTTGAAGTCGTTGAACGTCCACAGGAACAGCACCAGCACCAGCACCTGGTTGACCGGGCGCAGCGAGGGCAGGGTGATGCGGCGGATCTGCTGCCACATCCCGGCGCCGTCGAGGGCGGCCGCCTCGTAGAGCTCCTTGGGGATGTTCTGCAGACCGGCCATGACGACGAGGAACGCGAACGGCCAGCCCTTCCACACCGACACGGTCAGCAGGGCGATGAAGCTGTTGTCGCCGATCAGCCAGAACGAGGGCTTGTCGGTGAGGCCCAGCTGATCGTGGAGGACGTGGTTCACCAGCCCGTTGTCGTGCTGGAACATGAACGCCCAGGTGATGACGGCCGTGTAGACGGGCAGGGCGTACGGGACCAGGAACAGGGTGCGGAGCACACCCCGTCCGCGGAAGGTGTCCTGGAGGAAGATGGCGGTGGCGGTGCCCAGCAGCCAGCACAGCCCGACCGACAGCACGGTGAAGCCGCAGGTGACCCAGAACGAGTGGAGCAGCGCCTCACCGGCCGGCGCGTTGATGTCCACCGAGAGCTTGTAGTTGTCGAAGCCGGACCAGGGGGCGGCGGTCCAGTCCCGGATGGAGAACCGGGTGAGCACCTTGAAGCTCATCAGGATGCCCATCACCATCGGCACCAGATGGACCAGGAGCTCGAGGACCAGGGCGGGCAGGAGCAGCAGATACGGCAGTCCGATGCGGCGGATCCGCCCGGGGCGGCGCGGGCCTCGCGCCGCCCCGGGGGTGCTCCCCGACACGGTCCGCCGGTCTGCCTCGGCGGTGGCGGTCGTGGTGGTCATAGGGGTGTCCGCGCTCACTTCGCCGGCATCTGCTGCTGGGCCTTCTCCAGCTTGGCCTTCACCGACGCGGTGGTCACCGGGCGTCCGGCGGCGGCGTCCGCGAACAGCTCCTTGACGGCCGTGCCCACGGACGTCTCGAACTGCGACTCGTCGGCCACCTGCGGCAGCGCCTCGGCGCTCTTGGCGAGGGTGTCCCGCAGGGCGGCCGTCGCCTGGGTGTTGAACGCGGGGTCGGACTGGGCGGCCTTGACCGGCGGGATGGAGCCGTACGCCTTGTTGAGGATCTTCTGCTCTGCGTCGCTGGTCATGAACTTCACGAACTTCAGGGCGCCGTCGTGGTTGTCGGTGTTCTTGAAGACGGCCAGGTTGATGCCCGCGACCATCGAGTTGACGGCGGTGCCGGTGCCGGGGGTGCCGGAGCGCACGGGCGCCGGGGCCACGCCCCACTCGTCGTCCTTCATGCCCAGGGAGGCGAAGGTGGCGGAGGCGGTCTGCCACAGGACCATGGCCGTCTTGCCCTTGGCGAAGTCGCTGAGGGACTGGTTCTGCGCGTACTCGGCGTTGCCCGGGGCGATGATCTTGTCCTTCGCCATCAGGTCGACATACTGCTTGATCGCGGTGACCGCGCCGTCCGAGGTGAAGTCGGGCTTGCCGTCGGCGGTGAAGAAGTCCGCGCCGTGCTGCTTGGCGAAGACGAACACCTGGTGGATGTTCTCCGAGAGGTTCGCGCCCTCGGCGCCGAGACCCCATTTGCCGTCCTTGGAGAGCTTCTTGCCGTCGGCGACGACGTCGTCCCAGGTGGCGGGCGGCTTGGAGATGCCCGCGTCGGCGAACATCTTCTTGTTGTAGTAGAGCGCGTACGCCATCGAGTACAGCGGCACCGCGGCCGGGTCCTCGCCCTTCACCCCGGTCGAGCCGAGGGCGGAGTCCACGAAGCGGTCCTTGCCGCCGATGCTGCCGAAGTTCTTGTCGTCCCACGACAGCAGCGCCCCGGACGCCTGGAGCGAGGCGCTCCAGGTGTTGCCGATGTTCAGCACATCGGGGCCCTGGCCGGAGGTGGTGGCGGTGAGGATCCGGTTCAGCAGCTCGGACCAGGGGATGACCTCCAGTTTCACTCTGATCCCGGTCTGTTTCTCGAACTTGTCGAGCTCGGGCTTCAGGACCTTCTTGTCCACCGTGATGCTGGCGCCCTGGTTGGAGGCCCAGTACGTGAGCGTCTTCGGCGAGTCGTTGGATCCGCCGCCGCCGGCCGTCGAGGAACCGCCGCCGCAGGCCGAGACGGCGAGGGCGAGTGACAAGGTGACGGCGCCTACGGCCGCGACTCGGATGCTGCGCATGGCTCCTGGTGTCCCTTCCGGGAGTGGTGAATGCCAAGAAGGGCCCGGGTACGCAACCGCGTTCAACTCCCGAAGCCGCTCACGGCTTAATTTAGGACGTGAGTTAAACCTCAAGAGAAGGTCGCGTCAAGAGATCCGGCGGAGGTATCTTGCGGCGCGGAGTCCGGAGTTGAGGAGGCCAGGTGACGGCGAACAACGGCCGTACGGTTCGTGACCTGCGGCGGGAGAACCGTGCCGCCGTGCTGCGCCGGTTGTACTTCGACGGGCCGATGAGCCGCTATTCGCTGGCTCCCGCGACCGGCCTGAGTTCAGGTTCCATCAGCAATGTGGTCGCCGAACTGCTCGCCGAGGAGCTGGTGGAGGAGGCCGGAAGCGTCGACTCCGACGGCGGCCGACCCCGCACCCTGCTGCGGATCGCCCCGCACAGCGGCCACATGATCGGGGTGGATGTCGGCGAGACCCGGGTCCGTGTCGAGCTGTTCGATCTCGCGCTGGCCGAACGGGCCCATGCGGACCGGCCGTTGCCCACGCGCGGTTCCGAGCACCGGGACCGCTACGACAGCGAGCTGATCGCGGGCCATATCCGCGACGGCATCGCCGAGGTCATGGAGGCGGCCGGGCTCACCCCCGATCGGCTCCTCGGCGTCGGCATCGGCGTCCCCGGCATCGTCGAGCACTCCGAGGAGGGCGGTGCGGTGGTGCACGGCCAGCCGATCGGCTGGGAGGCGGTCCCGCTGGAGCGGATGCTGCGCCGGCCGGGCCATCTCCCCCAGGAGGTCCCGTACTTCATCGAGAACGGCGCCAAGACGCTCGGGCAGGCCGAGATGTGGTTCGGCGCCGGGCGCGGTGCGCGCAACGCGGTGGTGGTGCTCTTCGGGTCGGGCGTCGGCGCCTGCGTCGTGACCGACGACGTCGAGCACGGCCGGGCGGTGGAGTGGGGGCATCTCACCGTGCGGGTGCGGGGCCGCCGGTGCCGCTGCGGGGCGCTGGGCTGTCTGGAGGCGTACGCGGGCGCGGAAGCGCTGCTGGAACGCTGGCAGGAGGCGGGCGGGCGGCCGCCGTCCGACACCGACGAGGAGACCGCCCTGACGGCGATGCTGGCCGCCGCCTACCCCGACGACGACGGCGGCGACCCGGACCCGTTGGCGGCCGCCGTCCTCGCCGAGACGGCGGAGTACCTGGGCGCGGGGCTGTCCGACCTGATCAACCTCTTCCAGCCCGAGCGCATCCTGGTCGGCGGCTGGGCCGGTCTCCAACTCGGCGCGCGCTTCCTGGACTCGGTGCGCCGCCACGCGCTCGCGTACGCGCTGCCGTACCCGTCCGGACGCGTCGGCATCGACCTGGGGGCGCTGGGGCCGGACGCGGTGACGGTGGGCGCCGCGATCCTGCCGCTCGCCGACTTCTTCGCCCGCGGTGGGCGCCGCCTGCCCGCCGGGCCCTCGCCGGAGCCGTCCCCGGCGTGGCGCACGACCCTGGGCACGCGGCTGGCGTAGGGGCGGGCCGTAGCGCCGTATGCGGGTGGCACAGGGGGCGACGCACACGTCCGGCGCAGGGCTACGCCGACTCCCGTAGCCCTACGCCGACTCCCGTACCGCTACGCCGACTCCCGTACCACCAGCTCCGGTTCGAAGAGGACCGCGACCGGATCGGTGCGCAGGCCCCGGACGTGCTCGTCGAGCAGCCGGGCCATCGCCGCCGCCATGTCCTCCACCGGCTGGCGCACCGAGGTCAGCGGCGGCCGGCAGGTGGCGGCCACGCTGGAGTCGTCGAAGCCGACGACCGCGACATCCTCGGGCACCCGCCGGCCGCGCTCCCTCAGCACCTGGCAGACCCCCTGGGCCATCAGGTCGTTGGCCGCGAACACCCCCTCCACATCGGGGTGTTCGGCGAGCAGCGCGGTCATCGCCGCCACCCCGCTGTCCAGGGTGAAACCGCCCTCGGCCACCGGAACGTACGGGTGGCCGCCGCGGGCCATGGTGTCGCGGAACCCGGCGAGCCGCTCCTGGCTCGCCGCCACGGCCGACGGCCCCGACACGGTGGCCACCTTCCGGCACCGCCGGGCCAGCAGGCGCTCGGCGGCGATGCGGCCACCGTCCCAGTGCGCCAGGTCGACGTGGCTGAGCGCCACCGGCCGCACGGGCCGGGCGAACAGCACGGCGGGCAGTCCCGCCTCGGCGAGCAGCGCGGGCAGTGGATCGTCGGGGTGGGTGGACACCACGAGGGCCCCGTCCGCGTTCCCCTGCCGCAGATACCTCACCACCTCCTGCCTGGCCTCGGGGGACTCGGCGAACATCAGCACCGGGTGCGTCGAGCGTGGCCGCAGGAATCCCACCACGCCACCGACCACCCGGCCGAAGAACGGGTCCGCGAACACCCGGGCGGCGAAGGCGTTCTGCTCCTCCTCCGAGGTGTCCCCGGCCCCGGAGACGACGAGCGCCACGGTGCCGGTGCGCCGGGTCACCAGCGATCTGGCCGCCCGGTTGGGCGCGTAGCCGGTCCTCTCGATCGCCAGGCGGACCAGGTCCTGGATGGCCGGATCCACGTTGCGGACACCATTGACGACCCGGGACACGGTCGCCCGGGAGACACCGGCCTCCCGGGCGACATCCTCCAAGGTCGGGGCCTGTCGGTTCATGTCCGCACCCTAGTGGCAGCGTGTCCCGGGGGCATAGAGCGCTCTCCCGCCACCGTCGGGGACGCGCCAGGACGCCCCGGGGACGGGCCCAGGACGACGACCGGCCACGGCTCGGCCTCAGCGCCTCAGCGGTAGACGCCGAACTCGTAGAGCGAGTAGCCGTAGCCCGTGCCACGGGCCGTGCCGTGGACGCGGACGTAGCGCCCGGTGCCCGAGACGTCGAAGTCGTCCACACCGCCGTTGCCGTCGGTCACCTCACGGACGGTGCGCCAGTTGCTGCCGTCGTCGGAGGTCTGGATGGTGTACGCCTTGGCGTAGGCGGACTCCCACACCAGCTGGACGTGGGTGAAGGAGGTGGACGCGCCGAGGTCGACCTGGAGCCACTGCGGATCGCTCCAGTCGGCGGCCCAGCGGGTGTCCGCCTTGCCGTCCACGGCGTTGGCCGGGGTGCAGGGGCAGTCGCCGCCACCCGTCTGGTACGAGGAGGCGGTGGCAGGCCTGCCGAGGGCCACGTCGGTGCCGTTCACAGCGGGCGGGACCACCCGCATGGAACGGGTCTCGACGCCGACGTTGCCCCTGCCGTCGGTGGCCTTGACGTACACCTTCCACACCCCGGGGCGGTCCGGCGCGGTGACCCTCAGCCGACCGCCGCCGAGGTCGGTGGCGGACAGCGGGATGAGCCTCTTGTCCTTGTCGAGGTACATCGTGCTGCCCAGCACCTGGTAGGAAATGGCGTCGCCGTCGGGATCGGTGGCCTTGACCGCGAGCGTCAGGTCGCGGCCCGCCTCCACCTTGGCGGCATCGCCCTCCACGGCCAGTGAGGAGATGACCGGCGGTGTGTTGTCGCGCGAGGTGTCCGCGCCGTACGCCTTCTTCACCGCGTAGTACGACAGCCGCTTCTGGCCGGCGGGCAGCAGATTGAACCAGACGCCACCGAAGTCGTCCTCGGTGCCGTAGTGGAACATCGTGGCGCCGAGCGCGACGCCCTTGTGGCCGGTGACGCAGTTCCACGCCTTGGTGTAGCCCGCGGCCTTGGCCTGGTCGGTGGGCTCCTCGGGCACACCGTTGGAGTCGTCGGGGACCTCCCACTCCCCCGCCGGGCCGGTCTCGGTGACGATGTACGGCTTGGTGTAACCGCCCTGCTCCCAGGCGGCCTTGATGTCGCACACGGCGTTGTAGGAGTTGACGGCGTACAGATCGAGGTCGGGGGCGTTCTTCTTGTAGTACGGCCACGCGCCGGTCCAGGCGTCGGTGGAGGTCACCGGGTGGCCGGGGTCGATGGCATGGATCTTCTTGGCGATGTCGTTGACGAACGTGGTGTAGGCGTCCCGCTGCCGCTCCAGCTCATCGCCGCTGTAGCAGTTCTGGAGGCCGAGCACCGACTCGTTGCCCACATTCCACATCAGCACGCCCGGGTGGTCCTTGTAGGCGGAGACCCATTTGGTGAACTCGGCGGCCATCTGATCCTTGTAGGCGGTGTCCGTCCGGTAGTTCACACAGCCGCCGCTGCCCGGGCCGCCACCGGGCTGGAGCCAGAATCCGGCGATCACCTTGATGCCATGCGCGGCCGCGGAGTCGAAGAGGGGTTTGCTGGTGGCGTCGGTGCCCCAGGTGCGGATGGTGTTCACGCCCATCGACCGCAGATCGGGGAGGTAGCGGTCGGCGTCCGCGATGGCGGGGCCCCAGGTCAGGCCCTTGATCTGATACGGCTGGCCGTCCACGGTCAGCCGCCAGTCGCCCTGGGCGCCGGTGACCTTGACGACGCTTCCGGCGGCGTGTGCCTGCTGGCCGGGCAGCGCGAGGGCACCGGCGGCCAGCAGACCGGCGGCGAGGGGCGCCGCGATACGGCGTGGGGAGGTACGGATCCGGGTCATGATGGTGTCTTTCGGTGTGTCGGCGGGGGAGTCGAGTGCGGACGGCCCGGCCGCGGCGGTGTGTCCCGCGAGCGGCCGGGCCGCGGTGCTACGGCAGGTACAGCAGCTACGGCAGCCGCGGTGCTACGGCGGCTACGGCGGCTACGGCAGCTCGTAGTTCTCGTCGAGGGCCGCTCCGGCCTCGGGGTGGGTCTGGTCATAGCCGCGGGCGTCGCACTGGAGCGCCCCGACCACGCAGTGGTCGACGAGCGCCTTGAGCGTCGGCGCGTCCCAGGCGTTGAAGAAGTCGTAGTGGAACGACCAGCTCGGACCGCTGGCCAGCCTCGCCCGGGAGAGGTCACCGTTGACCGGGAAGGCCATCTTGAACTCGACCATCGGCAGCGCCACCGGGTGGTCGGCGGGGCACACGTTGTTGTTCGTGCCGGGATTGACCACCGGGTAGGCCATATGGCTGCGGTGGTCGGGCGTGTCCAGGTACTTTCCGTCCCAGCAACTGGGCGCCTGGAAACGGATGTTGAGCTGGACCTCGGGACGGCTCGGGCAGTCCTTGGGGAACTCGACGTTGAAGAAGCTGTCGCCGCACTCCCAGCCCTCCACGAAGCCGGGGTGACGGCGGAACTCCTCGGCGGTCTGCATCGGGTCGCCCACCACGAACCGCAGCCCCTTGGGGAACGGCCGGACACTGGTGTAGTCGGTCACGCCCGCCTTGTAGTAGATGGTCTGCGGGCCGATGGGCAGCACCGGCTTGTCGCCGTCTGAGAGCGTGGGCATCCAGTAGCCCGACTTGTCCCCCGGCGCCTTGCAGGTGGTGCGGCCGGCCTCGAGGGAGGCCGTGGTGCTGGCCGCGTCGGTCGTGGTGTTGCCCATGAAGGTGTGGTCATGGGACGCGCCCGGCTGCTGCGGATGCACGATGGGGTCGTCCGGTTTGGTGTGGCTCACCGAGCAGTTGGCCTGGAACTCGTGGAAGTAGCGGTGGGGCGGCTCCTTCGTGGACGGGGTGACGCCGGTGACCGGCGGGTTCGCGGGAATGTAGCCATCGCCGTCAGGGTCCTCGGGCGAGGAGGCGGACGACGCCGCCATGGCGTGCCCCGCGTGGGCCACGTGCCCCGCATGGGCCGCGTGGGCCGCCGTGACACCGCCGCCCGCGGACTTCGCCACGGGCGTCTCGGCGCTCATCGCGATACCACCGAGCCCGAGCGAGGTCAGCAGCAGCGCGCCCGCGATCAGGGTGCCTGAAACGATCTTCGATCTCCGTGCCATGGAGACTCCTGCCACATGGAGAGAGGGTGAAGGTGGCCGGGCGGCCCTCGCACGGCGAGGACTCGCGGTGCCGTGGGTGCGGGCCGGGCCGCCCGAGTGACGGGCCGTCACCGGCCCGCGACAACAGTGGGAGAGCGCTCTCCGAGATGGGAGTGTCCGGGCGGGGACGCGAAGGTGTCAAGGCTCGAGCGGAAAGGATCAGACGCCGGTTCCCCTTTCCCTCTTGAACACAACAGCCAGGGGCACGGCCGATCACAAATCTCCCCAAGTTCCCCCGAACCAGCGGATTAACCAGGGCAGTTGACGTTCAAAAAGCAACAACATGTAAGGACTGCGGTCACAACTCTTGACGAGTCGTTCACATGGATGAAGCATGCGACGGCAAGAGAGCGCTCCCTCACCCCCCATCCCGTTCATTTACTGAACCAGGAGAGACGCCCCTATGACGCCTTCCCCCACGTCTTCCTCCTCCGGCCGCTCCGCGGTCGGCCGCCGGGCGGTGCTCGGCGCCGCGGCCGCCGTCGCATCGGCCCCCGCCCTCGGCGGCCTGGCCACTCCGGCGGCCGCCGCCTCCTCGGGGCGGGGCAAGAGCCCCAAGGCCCTGCCGGGCGGCGGCGACCTCGGCCCGAACGTGATCGTCTTCGACCCGTCCACGCCCGGCATCCAGGCCAAGCTGGACGAGGTGTTCAAGAAGCAGGAGTCGGCCCAGTTCGGCACCGGGCGCTACGCCCTGCTGTTCAAGCCCGGCAGCTACAGCGGGCTCAACGCCCAGATCGGCTTCTACACCTCCATCGCCGGGCTGGGGCTGTCCCCCGACGACACGACCATCAACGGCGACATCACGGTGGACGCCGGGTGGTTCAACGGCAATGCCACCCAGAACTTCTGGCGCTCGGCGGAGAACCTCGCGGTCGTACCGGTCAACGGCACCAACCGCTGGGCCGTGGCGCAGGCGGCCCCCTTCCGGCGGATGCACGTCCGCGGCGGGCTCAACCTCGCCCCCAACGGCTACGGCTGGGCGAGCGGCGGCTACATCGCGGACAGCCGCATCGACGGCCAGGTCGGACCGTACTCCCAGCAGCAGTGGTACACCCGCGACAGTGCGATCGGCAGCTGGCTCAACGGCGTGTGGAACATGGTGTTCTCCGGTGTGGAGGGCGCGCCCGGGCAGAGCTTCCCCAACCCGCCGTACACCACGCTCAACACCACCCCCGTCTCCCGGGAGAAGCCCTTCCTGTACCTCAACGGCGGCGAGTACCGGGTCTTCCTGCCCGAGAAGCGCACCGACGCCCGCGGCGTCACCTGGGGCAACGGCACCCCCAGAGGCACCTCGCTGCCGCTGTCGCAGTTCTACGTGGCCAAGCCCGGCGTCACCGCGGCCACCCTCAACGAGGCGCTCACCCAGGGGCTGCATCTGCTGCTCACCCCGGGGATCTACCACCTCGACCGGCCGGTCCAGGTGAACCGTGCGAACACCGTCGTCCTCGGGCTCGGCTACGCCACCCTCATCCCCGACAACGGCGTCACCGCGCTGAAGGTCGCCGATGTCGACGGGGTGCGGCTGGCCGGTTTCCTCATCGACGCCGGACCGGTGAACTCCGCCACGCTGCTGGAGGTCGGGCCGCAAGGGGCCTCGGCCGACCACTCGGCCAACCCCACCACCGTCCAGGACGTGTTCATCCGCATCGGCGGCGCGGGCCCCGGCAAGGCCACCACCAGCATGGTGATCAACAGCCGGCACACCATCGTCGACCACACCTGGGTCTGGCGCGCCGACCACGGCGACGGTGTCGGCTGGGAGACCAACCGCGCCGACTACGGCATCCGGGTCAACGGCGACGACGTGCTGGCCACCGGGCTGTTCGTGGAGCACTTCAACAAGTACGACGTGCAGTGGTTCGGGCAGCGGGGCCGCACCATCTTCTTCCAGAACGAGAAGGCGTACGACGCCCCGAACCAGGCGGCCATCCAGAACGGCTCCATCAAGGGCTACGCGGCCTACAAGGTGGCCGATTCGGTGACCACGCACGAGGGATGGGGGCTCGGCAGCTACTGCTACTACAACGTCGACCCGAGCATCGTGCAGCACCACGGCTTCGCCGCGCCGAACGCGTCGGGGGTGAAGTTCCACAATCTGCTGGTCGTCTCGCTCGGCGGCCAAGGCCAGTACGAGCGCGTCATCAATGACACCGGATCTCCCACCTCGGGCACCTCCACCGTGCCGTCCACCGTGGTGTCATATCCCTGATCTACGATGCCTCGCGGGTCGGTGCCCCCGGTGAGCCGCCCCTCGAAGTGCCGACCGCCCAGGAAGGACCACACGCCATGGCCACCACCCCCGTGCGCGACCGCTCCACGATCATGGTGCTCAACGGACCGAACCTGAACCTGCTGGGCCGCCGGCAACCCGAGATCTACGGCACCGACACGCTGGCCGACATCGAGAAACTGGTGGCCGAGACGGCCGCGCCGCACGGTCTGACGACCGACTGCCGGCAGAGCAACCACGAGGGCCAGCTGATCGACTGGATCCATGAGGCCCGGGAGCGCCACGCGGCGGTCATCATCAACCCCGCGGGGTACTCCCACACCTCCGTCGCCCTGCGCGACGCCCTGGCCACCTGCGACGGTCTGCCCATCGTGGAGGTGCACATCTCCAACATCCACCAGCGGGAGAGCTTCCGGCACCACTCCTATGTCTCCGCGCTGGCCAGCGGGGTGATCGCCGGCTGCGGTGTCCAGGGCTACGCGTTCGCCGTCGAGCGGGTGGCGGCCCTGCTGGCCGCCGCCAGGGCGTAGGCGTACGACGCCTCAGGTCCTCCTGATCAGACCTCAGGCCCTGATCACCCGGACACCGGCCTCGGTGTACGGAGCGACCAGCTCCTCATCGGCGCCGGTGTCCGTGACCAGCACATCGATCTCGTCCAGTGCGCAGATCCGGGCGAACGCCCGGCGGCCCAGCTTGGAGCTGTCGGCCACGACCACCACCCGGGCGGCCCGGCCGGCCATGAGGTGGTTGATGCTGGCCTCGCCCTCATGGTGGGCGGTCGCGCCCTGGACCGTGTCCAGCGCGTCCACACCGAGGATCGCCAGGTCCAGCGACACCTGGTCCAGCACCCCGGTGGCCAGCGGCCCCATCAGCTCGAAGGACTGCGGACGGGCCACCCCGCCGGTGAGCACGATCTTGACCTGAGGGCGCACCGCCAGCTCATTGGCGATGTTCAGGGCGTTGGTGACGACCGTGACGGCCGGGCCGCCGCCCGGCGCGGAGAGGTCGCCGCGCGTGGAGAGGGCGCGGGCGACCTCGGTGGTGGTCGTCCCGCCGTTGAGCCCGACGATCGAGCCCGGTTCGGCCATCCGGGCCGCGGCCGCGGCGATGCGCTGCTTCTCCGAGGCACGCCGGGCGGTCTTGTAGCGCAGCGGCAGGTCGTACGAGAGATTGTGCGCGACCGCGCCGCCGCGGGTGCGCGTCAGCATCTGCTGCTGAGCGAGTTCATCCAGGTCGCGCCGGATGGTCGCGGCGGACACCGCCAGCTCGGCGGCCGCCTCCTCGACATCGATCCTGCCGTCCCTGGCCAGCAGATCCAGCAGGGCGTTCCAGCGCTCGGGCCGTTTCACGCCGATCACCCTACCCGCTCCCCGCATGCATCGGCTCTGGACTTCCGTGCGTGATTCTGCGCATTATCGGCCCGTACGAAACAACTCCGCGCATCCATAGTGCTCGGGCCATCCGTGCGACGAGGGGAGTCCCATGAGCCACACCGAGGCCGAGATCGCGAGCCAGCCCGACTGCTGGCGGCGCGCCATCGCCCTGGCCCGGGATCCGGAGGGGCCCGTACGGGCGGCGCTGCCCCGGGCGGGTGAGCGGGTCGCCGTCGTGGGCTGCGGCACCTCGTGGTTCATCGCCCAGTCGTACGCGGCGCTGCGCGAGGCGGCGGGCCAGGGTGAGACGGACGCGTTCGCGGCGTCGGAGATGCCGTCCGGCCGCGCCTATGACCGGGTGGTCGCGCTGTCCCGGTCCGGCACCACGACCGAGGTGCTGGAGCTGCTCGGCGCGGTGCGCGGCCGGGTGCCCACCACCGTCGTCACGGCGGTCCCCGACTCCCCCGTCGTGGGCGCCGCGGACGCCGCGGTGGTGCTCGACTTCGCCGATGAGCGGTCGGTGGTGCAGACCCGCTGGGCCACCACCGAACTCGTCCTGCTCCGCGCCCACTTGGGCGCGCCACTGGACCATCTGGAGGCGGACGGGGAGGCGGCGCTCGCCGAGCCGCTGCCCGGGCCGCTCGTGGACGCCGGGCAGTTCACCTTCCTCGGGCGGGGCTGGACCTACGGGGTCGCCCAGGAGGCCGCGCTCAAGATGCGCGAGGCGGCGGGGGCGTGGACCGAGGCATATCCGGCCAAGGAGTACCGGCACGGCCCGATCAGCGTGACCGGCCCGCGGAGCGTGGTGTGGTGGCTGGGCGAGGGGGCGTCGGACGTGGCGGACGAGGAGATCGCCCGCACCGGTGGCCGGGTCGCCGGCTTCGGCCGCGACCCGCTGGCCGAACTGGTGGTGGTGCAGCGGCTCGCGGTCGCGATCGCGGCGGCGCGCGGGCTCGACCCCGACGAGCCGCGCCATCTCACCCGCTCGGTGATCCTCGGCTGAGCGGAGCCGAGCGGGGACGGGCGGAGCTGAGCGGGTCGCGCGGGTACGGGCGGATCGCGGGATACGGGACAGGACCGGAACACGGGAACGGGCGGAAGGAGCCGGTAGATGCCGCTGGTGGCCACCGGGGAGATCGTCGGGGCGGCCGCACGGGCCGGGCTCGGCGCGGGTGCGTTCAATGTCATCCAGATCGAGCACGCCCAGGCCATCGTGGCCGGGGCGGAGGCGGCGGGCGCGCCGGTGATCCTCCAGATCAGCGAGAACGCGGTGCGGTATCACGGCGCCCTGGCCGCCATCGGGCGGGCGACCGTGGAGGTGGCCCGCGCGGCGCGGGTGCCGGTGGCCGTACATCTGGACCACGCCACCGGGCCGGAGCTGGTGCGGGAGGCGGTGGACCTCGGCTTCGGCTCGGTGATGTTCGACGCCTCGGCCCTGGACTACGACGGCAATGTGGCGGCGACCGCCGAGGTGGCGGCCGGCTGCCATGCCCACGGGGTCTGGGTGGAGGCCGAGTTGGGCGAGGTGGGCGGCAAGGACGGCGTCCACGCACCGGGCGCCAGGACCGAACCGGCCGAGGCCGCCGCCTATGTGGCGGCCACGGGCGTCGACGCGCTCGCGGTCGCGGTGGGCACCTCGCACGCCATGGTCGTCAAGGCCGCGGTGGTGGATCTGCCGCTGGTCGCGGCGCTGCGTGCCGCCGTGCCGGTACCGCTGGTGCTGCACGGCTCCTCCGGGGTGCCCGAGGCGGATCTGACCCGGGCGGTGCAGGCGGGGCTGACGAAGGTGAACATCGCCACCCATCTGAACGTGGCCTACACCCGGGCGATCCGCGACCATCTGGCCGGCCACCCCGAGGTGGTCGACCCCCGCCGGTATGTCGCGGCCGCGCGGGAGGCGGTGGCGCGCGAGGTGACCCGGCTGCTGAAGCTGGTGCGAGCCACGCCCTGAGGAGCACGCGGGAGAACCACGCGCCGGGCATCGCGCGCCCGAGCATCACGCGCCGAGAATTACGCACTGAGCGCGTCTGCGGGAAGTTGCCGCGAACGCCGCCGGTTCGCGCGGCAATACGCATCGCCTTCCGTGGCGCCAGCGTATTGACATGAGCTTATCAACTCGCCCAAGATGCCCCCGTCGAGGTTAGGAAAGCTTCCTAACAAAGGGGTGTCCTATGCGCAAGCGTTTAGCGTTCGTGATCGCCACGGCCGGTCTGCTGGCCGGCTCCGTCACCGCCGGCGCCCACGCCAACACCCGGGGACCCGCACCGGCCCCCGCGTCCACCAAGGAGGGCACGGTCACCGCGGCGCAGCTGCTCGCCAAGGTGCAGAGCTGTTCCCAGATATCCAGTGGCAAGTACCGCACCGACGAGGAGACATCGGCCACCGTCCCGGTCTGCGGTGCCAATGGGGCGGTCTTCTGGAAGGCCGACATGGACGTCGACTGCGATGGCCAGGTGACCTCCCGGTGCAACGAGGACACCGACCCGTGGTTCCAGGACGACACCGCCTTCCACCAGTCGGACGGCAAGCCCCTCATCGCCGACAAGCTGCCGTATGTCGTGGTGCCGAGCCCGAGCTCCACCTGGGACTACCGGCAGGCCGGCATCAAGGGCGGCGGTGTGGTCGCGGTCATCTACAACAACAAGGTCGAGTACGCGGTGGTGGGCGACACCGGGCCGAACGAGATCATCGGTGAGGCGTCCTACGCCACGGCCAACGCGCTCGGCATCGACCCCGACCCGGAGACCGGCGGCGCCGAGTCGGGGGTGACGTACATCCTGTTCAAGAACTCCTCCGTCTCCCCCATCGAGAACCACGACAAGGCCGTGTCGGTCGGCGACGGCCTGGCGAAGCAGTTCGTCCAGAACAACTGACCCGCCATCATCGGAGAACGTGCGGCACAGTCGCACGTTCTCCGATGATTTTTCCCGGGCCGGGCGGTCTGCACCGGTGAACGCCGCGACAGGAGGTGGACGTTGACCGGTCCCGAGCCCGAGAATCCGCCCATGCCGTCTCCGGCCGTGCTGGTGCTGGCCCAGCCGGTCACCCGCGCCGAGGTGGCGCGGCTGTGCGAACGGCTGACCGCGCTGGCGCGCCGGGCCGGTCCGGGGCCGGTCACCGTGGACGTGGGCGGGGTGGGGCGGCCGGACCTGGCCGTGGTCGAGGCCCTGGCCCGGCTGCGACTGACCGCCGGCCGGCTGGGGCGCGGGATCCAGCTCCGCAACGCCCGCGGCGAACTGCGGCGGCTGCTCGCCTGGACGGGGCTGGACGAGGCCCTGACGGCCCCCGAGGCGTTAGGCCACGCCCTCGGGCCCGAGCCGGGCGGGGAGGCCGAACAGCGGGAAGAGGCGCTCGGTGTCCAGGAAGGAGTTGAGCCCGGTGATCCGGCCCCCTGATATCTCCAGGACCTGAAGCGCCCAGGGCTCATGGCGGCCGTGGGCGCCACCCGGGCGGTACTGGCCGAAGGCGGGCGCGCCGTTGGCCACGGTCGGGACCAGACGGGAGCCGCGGCAGCCGATGCCATGGCCCAGCAGCCACTGGCGGATGTCCTCGTGGCCGCGCAGCCACAGTTCGTACGGCGGCATGGAGAGCGTGGCGTCCTCGTGCAGCAGGGCGGTGAGGGAGTCCAGGTCATAGCGCTCGAAGGCGTCCACATAGCGGGCCAGCAGCGCGCGCTGCTCCTCGTCCAGCGGCTTGACCGGGTCGGAGTCGCTGACCTGGCTCGCGGCGAGGGTGGCCCGGGCGCGCTGCAGCGCGCTGTTGACCGACGCGACGGTGGTGCCCAGCAGCTCGGCGACCTCGCTCGCCTTCCACGCCAGCACCTCGCGCAGGATCAGCACCGCCCGCTGGCGGGGCGCCAGATGCTGGAGCGCGGCGATGAACGCGAGCCGCACCGCGTCCCGCTGGGCCGCCACCTCGGCGGGGTCTCCCCCGTCCGGCAGCACCTGGCCGTCCGGGACCGGCCCGATCCAGGTGGCCTCCGGCTGCTCGGCGAGCGCGGCCGGGAACGGGGTGGCCGCGGAGGTCAGATCCATGGGCCGGGCCCGGCGCTTGCTCCCGCTGAGCATGTCCAGGCACACATTGGTGGCGATGCGGTAGAGCCACGAGCGCAGCGCGGACCGGCCCTCGAAGCGGTCCAGCCCCCGCCAGGCGCGCACCATCGTCTCCTGCACCGCGTCCTCGGCCTCGAAGGCCGAGCCCAGCATCCGATAGCAGTAACCGGTCAGCTGCGTGCGGTACGGCTCCAGCTGGAGCTCGACACCGGCCGCGCCGTCCACCGCCGCCACATCACCCATCGCCGCACCTCGATCGTTTCGATCGTTCTTCGGACTCCCATTGGCGCCAAACCTAGCGGGCCCCACTGACAACGGCGCCGACCTGCGGAAACGACAGACGGCTCGGGGCGCCGGACGGGTGACTCAGGACACCGGCCGGGCGCTGACCGCGGCGGCGTGCACCTGATGACCGCCGCTGGCGATCATCCGTACCTCCGCGCGGTCGCTGATCTCCGCCCGTACGATGCCGGTGTCGTCCACGTACACGGGGTGGCCGCCCGCACCGCTGCTCTCCGTGCGGTGCACCACGACGACGTCCTCGGCCCCCGGGTCCGGGGCGGCCGAATCCATGAAGACCAGCTCATACCTCTCTCGGCTCCGCATCACGCCCTCCTCCGCACCGACCCGCCCCTGCCATCTCAAACCGGGACATTCAACACTATCGCTCGGGCCGGGGGGCGCAAGAGGTTCGGTGCTCATCGCGATGCGGCGGTCGCCTCCGCCCCCTCGGCGGCGCCCGCGCCCTCCACCGCGTCCTCCGTTTCGGGAGGCGTTCTCTCCAGGCGCAGCAGCGGCGCCAGGATGGGGCCGGACAGGGTGGCCATGGTGATGGACCCCAGGGTGATGGCCCAGGCGACCGGGCCGAGCGGGGTGCAGTCGAAGAACTGGCTGACGCCCGGGGTCTGGATGATGGCGGCGAGCACCGCGGCCGAGCCCAGTCCGGCGATCAGGACGTGCCGGTCCAGGCCGCCCGTGGTCAGGGTCTGTGCCAGCTGGGTGCCGACCAGGGCGGCGAGCGCCACCGTACCGGCCCGGCGGCTTCTGCCGGTGAACCGGGCGCCGGTCCACGCCAGTCCGGCCCCGGCGGCCGTGATGATGCCCCGCAGCAGCATCTCCTTGGTCAGCGCCACGCCCAGCGAGCGGCTGGGGCCCTCCTTGAGCAGCCGTTCGCCGGTGTGCCCGGTCGGCTCGCGCACCGCGATGGCGAGCGCGGGCGCGAGGTCGGTCAGCAGGTTGACCAGCATGATCTGACGTGCGCTCAGGGGGGTGGCGCCGGTCAGCGCGGAGGTGACCACGCTGAAGGTGACCTCGCCGAAGTTGCCGCCGATGAGGATGGCGAGGGCCGCCCGGACCGAGGCCCACATGGCGCGCCCCTCCATCAGGGCCGAGACGATCGTCTCCAGGCGGTCGTCGGTGACGACCAGGTCCGCCGCGGCGGTCGCGGCGGGGGTGCCGCGCCGCCCCAGGGCGATCCCGACGTCCGCGAGCCGGATCGCGGGCGCGTCGTTGGCACCGTCCCCCGTCATCGCCACCACCCGGCCGAGGCGCTGGTACGCCTGGACGATGCGGACCTTGTGGTGGGGGCTGCACCGGGCGATCACGTCCACTGTCGGCAGCAGCTCGTCCAGTTCCGCGTCGTCCATCTCGTCCAGTTCCGGACCGGTGCACACCTTCGGCTCGGGGACGTCCATGATGGGGGCCGCGATGGCATCCGCGGTGGCGGGGTGGTCGCCGGTGAGCATCATGGTCTGCACGCCCGACTCGCGCAGCCGCGCGAGGGCGGGGGCGGCACTGGTGCGGACCGGGTCGGCGATGGCGATGAAGCCGAGGAAGTCCAGGTCCCGTACGGCCTCGTCGGTCAGCTCCTCGCCCTCCCTCATCCGCCGCTCGGCCACCGCCAGCACCCGGCGTCCGGCGCCGGCCAGCTCCTCCGCGGTCTCGCCCAGCTTCCTGATGCCCTCGGCGTCCAGCTCCGTGGCCTGGCCGGTGCCCGGAGTGCGCCGCCGTGCGACCCGGTCAAGGACGCCCTCGGGTGCGCCCTTCACGCTGAGCAGCGGGCCGTGCACGGTGCGCCCGGTGGTGGCGTGGTAGGCGCGGGAGGGTTCGAAGGGCAGCGCGTCGGTACGGCGCCAGCGGGGCGCGCCACGCCGCACCCCGACCCCGGCGCGGCGCGCCCCGAGGCTCACCGCGCGGTCGGTCTGGTGTGCCATGGGCTCGGCCTGGCGGGCCGGCGGGGTCGCGCGCAGGGCGGCGGCGAGCACCGCCTTACGGGGCGCGTCGAGCCGGTCGGCGGGGAGCGGGCCGCCGCCGTCGCTGACGGCCGCGAGCTGGAGGTTGCCCTCGGTGAGGGTGCCGGTCTTGTCGAAGCACAGCACATCGGCGCGGCCGAGCGCCTCGATGGTGCGGGGGTTGCGGACCAGGGCGCCGAGGTCGGCCAGTCGGCGGGCGGCGGCGAGCTGGGCCGCGTTGACCAGGAACGGAAGCCCTTCGGGGACGGACGCCACGGCGAGGTTGACGGCGGAGGCGAGGTTCTCGGTGAGCGGGAGGCCGTGCAGCAGTCCGGCACCGGTGACCGCGGCGGCGGACCCGAGTGCGATGGGCACGCTGGACCGGGTGAGCGAGGTCAGCCGCGCCTCGACACCGGTGACGGGGGCGGCCTGGCGGGCGGTGGCCAGGCTGCGGCCGACCTCGGTGGCGGGTCCGGTGGCCACGACGACGGCCTCCGCCCGCCCCGCGGAGACCGTGGTGCCCTCGTAGAGCATCGACCGGCGCTTGGTGATGTGGGCGCCGACGACCGGCGCCGGGTCCTTGCTCACGGGGAGGGATTCGCCGGTCAGCGAGGACTCGTCGACCTCGAGCCCCTCGGCCTCCAGCACCCGGCAGTCGGCGGGCACCACGTCCTCCGGGCCCAGCACGACGACGTCGCCGGGGACCAGGTCCCCGGCGGTCACCAGGCGTTCCGTACCGCCCCTGCGGACCCGGGCGCCGATCGCGGACCGGGCGAACAGTTCGGAGAGCGCCCGCTCGGTCCTGACCCGCTGGAATCCGCCGACGAGGGCGGAGGTGGCGGTGATGGCGGCCACCAGCGCGGCGTCGGTGCGCGAGCCCACGGCGGCGGCCAGGGCGGCCCCGGCGGCCAGGACCGGGGTCAGCGGGTTGGCCAGCTCCTCGATGAACGCGGCGGGCAGGGTGGTGCGGGTGGGTTCGCCCCGGCGCGGCCCCTGCGCGGTGCGGGATGCCGCCTCCTCCGGGGCCAGCCCGTCGGGCCCGGTCCGCAGCCGCTCCAGCACCCGGGGGACGGGCATCAGATGCCAGGGGGTGGTGGCCACCGGCGGGTCCATGGGGCGGGCGAGGAGCTGGCGCGCCCGCCAGGTGCCCAGGGCGAAGGCCAGGGTCCCCGCGGTGGTGCCCGCCGCCGCGCCGCGCGCGGCGGCCTGGTTCGGGGGCGCCTGGAGGGCCGCCACCGCGCCGATGGCGCTGCCGCCGGCGGACAGCAGGGCGCTCTCCCGGTCGACCCGCGCGGCCACGCCGACGGCGTCCACGATGAGCCCGGCCGACTCCAGGTCGGCGCCGACGAGCAGATGGGCGCCCCAGGCCGGGGGATCGCCCTCGCGGTGCACCCCGATGCCGCAGTCGGCGGCTCCCAGGGCCCGGCGGTTGCCGGAGAGCAGCAGCACCACGGCACCGTCGGCCTGCAGGGAGCGTACGGAGGCCACGAGGCGGCCGCCGGAGGGGACCACCGCGTCGGCGAAGGTGATGTCCGTGGGGTGCGGCCGGTCGGTGGCCAGGACGATGCGGGCCCCCGCCCGGCGGGCGGCGGCGGCCACGGCCTCGGCGCCCGGCACGGTCTGCGGGGCGAGGCCCACCACCGCCTGGAGCTTCTGCCCCCGGGCCAGGCCGAGGACCCGCTCGCTGCCCCTGCGGCGGAGCCTCGCCGCGGCCTGCTGCCCGGTGCGGCCCGTCAGCTCCAGCGTGTCCAGGGCGCCGAGCACCCATCCGCCTGCGCGGCGGGTCTCCAGGGGCTCATCGGAGTCGAAGAGGTCGAAGAGCCGCTCGGCGGTCCGCTCGGGGTCGGCGCCGCCGAGGAGTTCCAGGTCGATGGGCTCGTAGCGGTCGCCGCGCAGCGCCGCCTCGTCCAGCACCACGGTGTCGACCCGGCCCAGCCGCCGCAGACAGCTGCGGTCCATGGCCAGGACGCCGCGCAGTGCCAGGAACCGGCCGAGGCTGGTCGCGAAACCCTCCCGGCCGGCCCCCGGCGCCTTGGGCACGGAGGAGAACCCGACGGCGAACCCGCGGCGCGGTCCGGCGAAGGGGACCGCGAGGGCGCCGGCCGCGGCCCCGATGGCCATGGAGCGCTCCGCGAAGCGCTCCACGGTGTCCTTGGGGGCCGGTCCGGGCCGCTCGACCACGATCGGCTCGGCCATCACGTCCTGGGGGCCGTGCACCAGCTGCGGCTCCATCGCGGCCCAGGCCCGGCCCTCCGCCTCCGCCTCCCGCCACAGGGACATCCGCTGGATGAGGTCGAGCACGAGCCCACCGCCCCGGGTGGCCACGCCCTGGGTCAGCGCGCTCAGCACCGGCAGCGTCGGCTCGGTCGGCTCCCCGCGAGTGATGGCCAGGGCCAGCCGCCGCAGGCGGGGGTGGTTCTGGATGACGGACACGGTCGCGGCCACCTCGGTGGGCAGCTTGAGCCAGGGGGCCAGGCGCAGCGCGGTGGCCACGCTCAGCCCCACGACGTCCGCGGCTACGA
This sequence comes from Streptomyces sp. MK37H, assembly GCF_018035285.1. Classification (NCBI taxonomy): domain Bacteria; kingdom Bacillati; phylum Actinomycetota; class Actinomycetes; order Kitasatosporales; family Streptomycetaceae; genus Streptomyces; species Streptomyces sp. MK37H. Next base: position 22,793 of record NZ_JAAAYH010000049.1, read on the forward strand.
CGGCCAGCGACTGGGCCTCCCTGGCACCGCCGGAGGGGTGGCGCGGCTCGGGGGCCCATTCGTCGAACTCCTCGGTGGGCCCGACGGGCTCCTGGACCTCCGCGCGCGCGATCCGGGCGATCAGGTCCTGCTCGGACGGGGGCGGCTTGCCCACGGCCACCACGACCCGCTCGGAGGGCGCGTTCACACGAGCCCACTGCACCCGCGGATGCTCCTCGAGTGCCCGCTCCACCCGGCGGGCCACCTGCTCGCCGCCGATGCCGTGCACCCCGCGGACCTCGATGTAGTACCGCCCCGGGTAGGACCAGATCCCGCGCCCGGAGGGCCGGACCAGCCGTCCGACAGCTCCGGCGGCATCCCGCACGCCCGCGGCCACACCGCTTTTGAGGGGCGCGAGCAGCAGCGAAGGCGGCAGGGGAAGGCGCAGTGCCGACAGCGACGGCAGCGGTGACATCAAGGGACCTCCGCTCTCCGGGCAGCCTGCCCGGTTCATCCCTATTACCCTGAAAAGGGAAGAAGATTCCATCCGTCATCACCGTGTGGACGTGAGACCAGTGACCACTCCCGCTACTTCACGCAAGCGCAGTTCCTCGACCGCCGCGAAGAAGACGGCATCACCGGCGCGCGGCGGCAAGTCGACGACGAAGTCCCAGACCACTTCGGCCACCTCGAAGCCCTCGAAGCCCTCGCAGGCCAAGAGGTCGACGAAGGACACCAAGCCGTCGAAGACCACACAGCGCCAGCGGACGGCGAAGGCCGCCAAGGGCCCCATGGAGACATCGCGCAGCGACGGCAGGCGCCGCCTGACCGTCACGGTGCCGACGTTCGACGCCATGGGCCACGCCACGAAGGAAGGGCTCGACACCGTCGGCCATGCCACCAGGGACACCCTCGACACCGTGGGCCACGCCACGAAGGAGACCTTCGGGACCGTCGGCCAGGCCACCACCCGTGCGACCGGTGGCGCGGCGAAGGTGGCGATGAAGCCGATCGAGGTGGCCCGCCGGGTGCTGCCCGCCAAGGGCGGGCTCCCGCTGTACGTGGGGCTCGGCGCGCTGGGTGCCGTGGAGGTCATCGAATGGCCGGTGGCCGTCGGCATCGGGGTCGGTTACGCGGTGCTGCGCAAGGGCGGCATCATGGCCGAACCGTCCGAGCAGCGCGACGCAGGCCGTGGCGAGGGTCGCACGGCGGGTCGCACGACCGGCCGCTCGAGTTCGAGGAGCGCCCGTTCCGGGAGCCGTTCGCAAACGCGTAGGTCCGCCAAGGCCGCGGCGTAACGTTTCGACCAGCGGCTTCGTACCGCATCGATTTCGTCCGCAGAGCGGTCAAGAAACGGGCATAACTCTGTTGGAAACAGGCACCCCACAGTCACCGTAGCGTTGGTATACACCAGGAAGCGGGCCTAACACCCGTCACTGAATTCCCCCTGGGGTCCGGCGTATTGCGTGGCCGCGATGCGCCGACCCTCCGTCACCTGGGGGTTCACCCGAGACGGACTGACCACTCCGTCACGAACCGACCGAAAGCGGTGACTCCTCTTGGCCCTCCCCCACAGCGCTCAGAGTGCCCCCCGAGTGCCCGGACAGGCAGTGTCCGCCGCGTCGCGGCACGCCACCGGAATGGCCACACTCGCCCCCGACCTCCATGTGGTGGCCGGGGACGAGGACTTCTTCCGACACTTCGGCGCCTCGTCCGCCGAGTTGTGCGGCCGCAGCCTGTTCGACCTGCTGCACCCCAGCGCCCCCTCCGTCCTGCGGGAACACTTCTCGCGGCTGTACGACGGGCGGCGCACCCGCTTCACCGAGCGCGTCCTCGGCTACCACTCACGGGGCCAGGTGTTCTCGGGCAAGCTGACCGGCACGGCCATCCAGGGCCGGTCCGACCGGCTCGCGGCCATCGTCGTGATGGTCAAACCGGATGACGAACGACCAGAGGAGGAACCAACCCCCACCAGCCAGAAGCTGCTGTCGCCGCTGGAGGCCCGGATACTCGAGGGCGTGGCCACCGGCGCGTCGACCGTACAGATGGCCGCCAAGCTCTATCTCAGCAGACAGGGCGTCGAATACCACGTGGGATCCATGTTGCGGAAGATGAAGGCACCCAACCGGGCGGCCCTGGTCTCGCGCGCCTACGCGGCGGGCATGCTGACCGTCGGCACCTGGCCGGCCCGCGTTCGCCCGGAATTCATCAAGTGACGCACATCATGTGACGCCGCGTCACACCGAACAGGCCCGGGGCGACACCGCCCCGGGCCTGTCGTCTTCGGCGGCCCGGCCAATACCTCACGGGTCCCGCGGCCCGGCCGATACCTCATGATTCCCGCGGCCCGGCCGATACCTCACGGGTCCCGCGTGGCACGCCTCCGCCGCTCAGTAGGCTGAGACCGCCATGCGTTCACTCCCCACCGGATCGCGCACCGCGCGACGACGCCCCCGCCCCAGGCTGCCCCGCGGCCTCCTGCCCGCCGTGGCGGCAGCCTGCGCCGCCGTGACCGCCGCGGGGTGCGCGGCCCAGGCGGGAGTGCGGGACGACGGCGCGGCGCCCTCGCTCTCGGCACCGGCCAGCGCGGTTCCGCTGTGGCCCCGGTACACCCCCTCGGCCGTGACCACGCCCCGTCAGAAGAGCGACTTCGCCCGCTATCTACCGGTGGACAAGGTCAAGGTGCCCTCGGGCGGACTGGCCGCCCTGTCCGCGAAGAACCTGCTGCTCCACGACCCCAATGTGCCGGCGGTGGTGCAGAAGGAGGTCTCGCTGTGCCCGGACGGCAGCTACTGCCCGCTGCGGGACACCGCCCACCGCGATCTGACCGGTGACGGCCGGGACGAACTGGTGGTGGCGGCCGATCTGCCGGCGTTCGAACGGACGCTGCTTCAGGTCTACACCGCCTCGGGCCGCACGGTCCGCCCCGTGCTGATCTACTGGGGCCCGCCCGGGCTCACCGGCGAAACCTTCGGCCGTGATCTGCTGATCTCCGCGATCGGCGGGGACGGCCGGGTCACCACCCGCTTCCGCTGGAACGGCGCCGTCATGGCGGCCGTGACGCCCGAGGACGGCACGGCCACCCGGACCCCCGTCCCGGAGGACGGCGCGGCCACCCGGCCCCCGGTCCCGGACGGCGCAGCCGCCCGGACCGCCGACCCCGGCGCCGCACCGGAGGCCGTGCCGAGCAGCACCGGCACAGCCGCGGACACGGGTACCCGTACGGAGACGAGGACGAAGCGATGACCACCGCCTTCACCCCGCACGGCCCGGGCTCCCCGACCGAGGCGCATCTGCTGCTCGTCGAGGACGACGAGGTGATCCGCAATACGGTGCGGATGGCCCTGGAGCGGTACGGCTTCATCGTGTCCACCGCGGGCGACGGCCTCACCGGGCTGGAGATCTTCCGGGAGAGACAGCCCGATCTGCTGCTGCTGGATGTGATGCTGCCCGAGCTGGACGGCATCGGACTGTGCCGCAGGGTCCGCGAGTTCAGCCTGGCGCCGATCCTGATGATGTCCGCGCGCGGTGACTCCCTGGACGTGGTCTCCGGTCTCGAGGCGGGCGCCGACGACTATGTGGTCAAGCCGTGCGAGAGCGCGGTCCTGGTGGCCCGTATCCGCTCGCTGCTGCGCCGCGCCTCCTTCACCCCCGTGGCCCGCGCCTCGCGCGCCGAGTCGCGCGGCGGGGCCCCGGAGGCGGACGGCGCGGCCGGGCCCGACACCCTCGTCTTCGGCGATCTGACCATCGACACCCGCGGCATGGAGGTGCGCCGCGCGGGAGAGCCGCTGGCCCTGACCCCCACCGAACTGCGGATGCTGCTGGAGTTCGCCGGCTCGCCCGGTGTGGTGCTGGAGCGCCGTACGCTGCTCAGCCGGGTCTGGGACCACGCGTGGCAGGGCGACACCCGTGTGGTCGATCTCCATGTGCAGCGGCTGCGGGCCAAGATAGGCGCCGAACGGATCGAGACGGTCCGCGGCTTCGGCTACAAGCTGCGGCGCTGACGATGACGCTGAGATGGCGGATCGTCGCCCTGGTGGCGGCGGCGACGTGTGCCGCCGCGGCCGCGGTGGGGGTGCTGGTGCACCACGCCTCGCGCGACCGCGAACTGTCCCAGGCGCGCGACGGGGCGCGGACCACGCTCGACCGCGCCGCGGTCATCTACGCCCGCACCGGCGGCATCCAGGGCTCCGGCGCGGTGCTGGACGCACCCGGGCTCCCCGGTGACCTGCGGCGCCTGGTGGAAAAGGGCCATCAGGGCACCGAGTTCACCACCGGCCCGGGCGGACCCGCGATGTGGGCGGCCCGGCCCGCCGATGACCAAGTCCTGTCCGTACGCCTCGACATGAGCACCGCGATGCGCGACATCGGCGCGCTGGACACCAACATCATCCTGGCCGGGCTGATGACCACCGCCGTGGTGCTGCCGCTGGGCGTGCTGACCGCCGAGCGGATGAGCCGGCGGCTGCGGCTGGCGGCGGCCACCGCGCGGCGGATCGCGGCCGGGGACCTGGACGCCCGGATCTCCCCCGCCACCCGTCCGCACGACGAGATCGCCGAGATCGCCGGGGCCGTGGACTCGATGGCCGCCGCGCTGCAGGAGCGGCTGCTCGACGAGCAGCGGTTCACCGCCGATGTGGCGCATGAGCTGCGTACTCCGCTGATGGGTCTGGTCACGGCCGCCGAGCTGCTCCCGCCGGGTGAGGCGGCCGGGTATGTGCGCGACCGGGTGCGGGTGTTGAGCACGCTGGTCGAGGAGTTGCTGGAGATCTCCCGGCTGGACGCGGGGGCGGAGGAGGCCGATCTGTCCCCCTGCCCCCTGGGACCGGTGCTCGAGGAGGCCATCGCGGGCACCGGGCTCACGGCGCGGCTGCGGACCGGCGCGGTAGAGGACAGCTGGCAGGAGGACTGCGAGGACGCCGGGCAGCAGGACGCCGCGGCGGAGGACACCGGGCAGCAGGACGCCGCGGACGGCCCGAAGGTGTGGACGGACCCCCGCCGGCTGACCCGTATCGTCGCCAATCTCGTGGTCAACGCCCATCGCCACGGCCGCGAACCGGTCGAGGTGACGGTGGCGGCGGACGGCCGGACCGTGACGGTCCGCGACCACGGCACCGGCTTTCCGGACGATCTGCTGGAGAAGGGCCCGCAGCGGTTCCGCACCGGGGTCCGGGAGCGCGGCCGGGGCCATGGCCTCGGGCTGACCATCGCGGCCGGCCAGGCTCAGGTCATCGGCGCGACGCTGGAGTTCGGCAACGCACCGGACGGCGGCGCGGTCGCCACGCTGCGCCTGCCCGAGCAGCCCGAGCGGCCCGAATCACCGGAGCCCGGACCGATACACGGCTGATACATCGTCGAGCGGAAGTCGAGACCCGGCCGAGCCCCCACCGAGACCGCCCGTTGCGGTTCCGAAGATCTTCGGTGAGGAGGATGGCGCCGACCCGCGCGAAACCTCGCGGCCGGGATCGACGGAGGAGCAATCGGCATGGCAGGTCCCCTGACGGCACTACGCGTACGGTTCACACCGGACTCGGAGCAGACGCCGCGGGACACCAGACCCCCGGGCCGGCGGCGCGGAGCGAGAGGACGCGGGAGGCGGAAGCGCACCGGCATCCGGAGGTTCTTCACCTGGCGGAAGCTGCTCGCCTATGTGGCCGCCCTCTGCGCCCTGCTGATCGGGGCGTTCACGGTGCTCTACTACTCGATCGACATCCCCAAGGCCAACGCCCAGGCGAAGGCGCAGAGCAACGTCTACAAGTTCAGCGACGGCTCGATCCTCGCCCGCACCGGCGAGATCAACCGCGAGATGGTCACCCTCGGCCGGGTGCCCACGGGTGTCCAGCACGCGTTCGTGGCGGCCGAGAACAAGTCCTTCTACAAGGACTCGGGCGTGGACCCGATGGGCATCCTGCGGGGGCTGGTCAACACCGTGACGGGCAAGGGCACTCAGGGCGGCTCGACCATCACCCAGCAGTACGTCAAGAACTACTACCTGAGCCAGGAGCAGACCGCCACCCGCAAGATCAAGGAGCTGGTGATCTCGCTCAAGGTCGATCAGCGCAACTCCAAGGAGGACATCCTCGCGGGGTATCTGAACACCAGCTACTTCGGCCGCGTCGCCTACGGTGTCCAGGCCGCCGCCCGCGCGTACTACGACAAGGACGTGGACGACCTCACCGTCGAGGAGGGCGCGTACCTTGCGGCGCTGGTGCAGGCCCCCAGCCAGTACGACTGGGCCGTCGCGAGCCCCAAGGCGAAGCGCCTGGTCACCCGGCGCTGGAACTACGTCCTGGACAACATGGTCGACATGCACTGGCTGGACCCCGCGCAGCGGAAGCGGATGCGCTTCCCCGTGCCGGTGGCCCCCGAGCCCGCTCCCGGTCTCGGCGGCCAGGCCGGGTATCTCGTGGACGCGGCCCGCAATGAGCTGATCGCCTCCGGCGTCAGCGAGCAGGAGCTCGCCGCGGGCGGCTGGACCATCACCCTCAACGTCGATCCGGCCAAACAGCGGGCGCTGGAGGAGACGATGCACCAGGGCCTCGACGGCTCCGCCAAGGGCAAGCGGGCCCGCGCGGACGCGGCCGCCACCCAGGGCGGCGCGGTCTCGGTGGACCCGAGGAACGGGCGGATCGTCGCGCTCTACGGCGGCCGGGACTACACCCGGCACTATCTGTCCAACGCGACCCGCGGCGACTACCAGGTGGGCCCCGTCTTCGAACCGGTCACCGCCGCCTCGTCCCTGGACGCCAAGATGCGGGACGGGGCCACCGCCGGCGGACTGCCGGAGGTCAAGCGCACCGCCGGGGCCCTGGGCATGGACACCGACGGCGGCGGCTTCGCCACCAAGGAGTCGGTCGGGCTGGGGCTGATGGGCTCGAGCCCGCTGAGGATGGCCGGTGTCTACGCCTCGTTCGACCACCAGGGCATGCGGGTCACCCCGAGCATCGTGAAGTCCGCCCGGCGCGGCGACGAGACGGCCGGGCCGCGGAAGGCGGTGGGCGACCAGGCGATCGCCCCCGCGGCCGCCCAGCTGATCACCCGGAGTCTCATCGAGGACGGCGGAGCGGCCGCGGTACGCGCCGTCAAACGGCCCTCGGCGGGCAAAGGCGGGGTCTCCGACGACAAGAGGGCTGCCTGGTACGTCGGTTACACCCCGGATCTGGTCACCGCGGTCGCCCTCTTCGGCGAGGACGCCAAGAAGCGGAAGCAGATCCCCTTGACGAACGCCCGTGTCCAGCGGGTCGCCGAGCTCTGGAGCCACTACACCGGCCAGGCGCTGGGCGACGCGCCCCCGGCCTGGTTCGACTTCGGCCCCGGCTCGGGGGCGGTTCCGGTCCCGACCGAGACGGCGCCTATCGCACGGTGAGGGCGGCGGCGAGGCCGCCGGCGAGGGCCGCTGCCCCGAGGAGGCAGGCCAGCAGCAGCCGGCGGCGCAGCGTGCGGTAGACCTCCTGGTACTCCGCCCGCAGCTCCTCGCAGCGCCGCACCACCGTGCGCAGGGTCTGCTCGGTGACGGCCAGCTGGTCCTGGATGTAGACCCGCTCGACCTCCGCCCGCTGGGCGGAGGTCAGCCAGTCGAGCCGGCCGGTGAGGCGGCGGGCCCGCTCCCGGGCCGCGTCCCGCTCGCCCTGCAGCAGCAGATAGCCCTCGATCTGATTGATTCCGGCGGCGATACCGGGGGGCTCGGCGGCTCTGGCCATACTCACGCCACACTCTCCTTCTGGCCGACATCGGGATGATGCAGATCGAACGCGGGGGATTCGGAACGGATCTTCGGCAGGCTGACGAAGTTATGGCGCGGCGGCGGGCAGGAGGTCGCCCATTCCAGCGAACGTCCATAGCCCCAGGGATCGTCGGTGACGACCTTCTCGCCGTACTTGGCAGTCTTCCAGACGTTGTAGAGGAACGGCAGGAACGACAGGCCGAGAACGAAGGAGCTGATGGTCGAGATGGTGTTCAGGGTGGTGAAGCCGTCGGCCGCCAGATAGTCGGGAATTCTGCGGAGCATTCCCTCGGCGCCGAGCCAGTGCTGCACCAGGAACGTGCCGTGGAAGCCGAGGAAGAGGGTCCAGAAGGTGATCTTTCCAAGTCGTTCGTCCAGCATCTTGCCGGTGAACTTGGGCCACCAGAAGTGGAATCCGGCGAACATGGCGAAAACCACGGTACCGAAGATGACGTAGTGGAAGTGGGCGACCACGAAGTAGGTGTCCGAAACATGGAAGTCCATCGGCGGCGAGGCCAGGATCACACCGGTCAGACCGCCGAAGACAAAGGTGATGAGGAAGCCGATCGCCCAGAGCATCGGGGTCTCGAAGCTCAGCGACCCCCTCCACATCGTGCCGATCCAGTTGAAGAACTTGATGCCGGTGGGCACGGCGATCAGGAACGTCATGAAGGAGAAGAACGGCAGCAGCACTCCGCCGGTGACATACATGTGGTGTGCCCAGACGGTGACCGAAAGGCCCGCGATGGAAATTGTCGCCGCGATGAGTGAGACATAGCCGAACATCGGCTTCCGGGAGAACACCGGAATGACCTCGGAGATGATGCCGAAGAACGGCAGGGCGATGATATAGACCTCCGGATGGCCGAAGAACCAGAAGAGGTGCTGCCAGAGCAGCGCCCCGCCATTGGCCGCGTCGAAGATATGCGCCCCGAATTGGCGGTCCGCCTCCAGGGCGAACAGCGCCGCCGCGAGCACCGGAAAGGCCAGCAGCACCAGCACACCGGTCAGCAGCACATTCCAGGTGAAGATCGGCATGCGGAACATCGTCATGCCGGGAGCGCGCATACAGATGATCGTGGTGATGAAGTTGACCGAGCCGAGGATGGTGCCGAAGCCGGAGAGGGCCAGACCCATGATCCACATGTCCGCCCCCACGCCGGGCGAGCGCACCGCGTCCGACAGCGGGGAATAGGCGAACCAGCCGAAGTCGGCCGCGCCCTGCGGGGTCAGGAACCCGCCCACCGCGATCAGCGAGCCGAAGAGATACAGCCAGTACGCCAGCATGTTCAGCCGCGGGAACGCCACATCGGGCGCACCGATCTGCAGCGGCATGATCCAGTTGGCGAACCCCGCGAACAGCGGGGTGGCGAACATCAGCAGCATGATCGTGCCATGCATGGTGAACGCCTGGTTGAACTGCTCGTTCGACATGATCTGGATACCCGGACGGGCCAGTTCGGCGCGCATCAGCAGCGCCATCACCCCGCCGAGGCAGAAGAAGGCGAACGAGGTGATCAGGTAGAGCGTGCCGATCGTCTTGTGATCGGTGGTGGTCAGCCATTTCACGGCCGTGGTCCCCGGCCCGGGGCGGCGCGACGGCGGGGCGGCCGGCGCCGCCGCGACAACGGTGTTGTTCCTCATGGCCGCTAGGTGTCCGGCACCCCGTGGATCGTCACTCCGACGGCCGGTCAGAATTGTCCGCCGCCAGGTGTGATGATCTGCGGTGTGCCGGACACCTTCCGATCATGAGCACCGACGACGCCTTCGACGCCGCCTACCGTGAGCATTACTGGGCGGTCAGCCGTTTTGTGGCACGGCGGCTGGACGACCAGGCATGGGACGTCGAGGAAGTGGTCGCCGAGGTCTTCGCGGTGGCCTGGCGGCGGCGGGCCGAACTGCCCGAGTCACCACTGCCGTGGCTGTACGGGGTGGCCCGGCACTGCCTGGCCAACACCGTGCGTGGCAAGGGCCGTTACCGCAGGCTGCTGCTCAAGCTGGGCCACCACGAGGTGACGCGCGGCGGGCGCACCGTGGCGAGCCCGGACGCCGAGCGGCCGGGCTCCTGGGTGCTGGAGGCGCTGTCCCGGCTCGCCGAGGCCGACCAGGAGGTGCTGCGGCTGACCGCGTGGGAGGAGCTGACCGTCGAGGAGCTCAGCACCGTGCTGGGGTGCGGCCGGTCCGCCGCGGCGATGCGGCTGCACCGGGCGCGGCGGAGGCTGCGGGAGCAGATAGAGACCCTGCGCCGGGACGACCGGGTCTCCCTGGGGTGCACGAGCGGCAAGGACGACAGGGCCCAGAGGGCTGACAGGGCCGACAAGGATGGACACGCATGACCGACGAACTGGATCTGCTCCGCGAGGCCAACCCCGTGTCCGCCGACACCGGCCCCTGGCGGGACCGGCCGCTGGACGCGCGGGCCGAGCTGCTGCTGCGGCGGCTGCCGTCCCGGGACCGGCGGCGCCGTACCGTCCGGCGGCGCGCGGTCTGGAGCCTGGGGGCCGCGGCGGCCGCGACGGTCGTCGCCCTGGCGCTGACCGTCTCCGGCACCGGCTCCTCCCCCGCCGTGGCCGCGCCCAGGCCACTGCCGCTGGTGGCGCATGCCTCCCGGGCGGACGTATCGCTCACCGAGATCGTCCGGCGGGCGCGGACGGCGGCCGAGGAGTCCCCGGGGAAGAGCGAGCGGGGCAGCCATTTCCAGAGCTGGGCGCTGAGCATGAAGTCGGGCGAGGACGCGGTGATGCTGCCCCGGGAGTCGCTGACCCGCTGGAACGCGGACGGCAGCGGTTCCACGCTGGAGGTGGCCACCGATCCGCGCCATCCGGGCCGCCCGGTGATCGAGGACGGTCCCCCGCCGCGTACGGTCCACGACGGCAAGGTGCTGAGCGAGGAGCACTATCCGCCCGGTATCAACGGCGCCAACCAGAGCTACTTCGAGGACCCCCCGGCCGGTGCCTCCGCGCTGCGCGAGTATCTCGCCGTCTGGTCCCCGGGCGCGGACCGCGACCCGGCGGAGCTGCTCTCGGCCGTCGGGTCCTTCCTCACGGTGTGGACCCCGGGATCGCGCCAGCGGGCGGACATCGCCACCCTGCTCTCCGGGCTCGAGGGGCTTCGCCCGGCGGGCAAGGTCACCGACCGGCTCGGCCGGGAGGGGCAGGGCTTCCGGTTCACCGGCACCCCCGGGAGCCGTTACCTGATCGTCCTCGACCCGGACGACGGCAGGGTGCTGGACATCGAGGAGACGTTCACCCGGGACGATCCCGAGTACCGGGTGAAGGCGGGCGATGTGATGTCCTACACGGCCTACATCTCCTGACCACCGGCCACGTCGGGAGGGGCGCGCGGAACGCGGGCGCGC